>CAYSYF010000001.1:0-99609 GCA_964435155.1 uncultured Ruminococcus sp.
GCAAAATCCGCATATTTGCCAACAACTTCTATGCGCTGAAAACCGTATGGCAGATTAGCAAGCGACAGGTAATACATCTGGCGGCGGGCAATATTATCCACTATATGGAATGGATTTTTATGAGCATATTCTTCCTGCGCTACGTTATCGGTGCGATAGAAAGAGAAGCACCGTTTGAGGAGATAATGCTGTTTATCGGTATCTGCTTTGCGATATGCTGTTCCATTGCGATATATTCCAGCTACCGCAATGCGGTCGTATACCCTTGCACAGAGAATAAGGTCTACCGCTGTCTGTACAGAAAGCTTTATGCAAAGGCACGAAATGTGGAGCTTCGCTGCTTTGAGGACGCAGACTTTTACAACAAGTACACAATGGCGCTGGAAAATTCCGCCGATAAGATGATATCCTCAGTAAGAATGCTGTTTGAAGTGCTTTTCGGCGCAGTTGCGGCACTGGCGGCATTCTGGTCCATGTTTACGATAGACCCGTGGTCTGTTCTGTTTGTCATCTCCCCCATTATCGGAAACTTTGTTTTCGGTAGGCTTATGAACAAGATATGGGGCGGTCGTTATGTTGATACAGTCAAGAACAACCGTATCGCAGAGTATGTAAACCGCGTAATGCACCTCGCAGAGTACGCAAAGGAGATACGCTACTCAGGTATTCACGAGCTTATGATGAGCCGCTACAACAAGGCGATGGACGGCAATGTTAAGGTCGCAGACAAGTACGCGAAGAAAGCCATTGTCTACAACTGGGCGCAGAACGTTACCACATTCGCCCTTGTTTTCGAGGGAATAATGATATACTCCGCATACCGCACCATAGTTTCACAGACGATGGATCTTGCCGAGCTTGCTATCATGTTCTCGGCTATGAGCACCTCTTCGTGGATGCTCTTCTGTATGTTCAACAACATTACTGAAGCTATGAAGAACGGACAGTTTCTTGAATATTTCCGCACCTTTATGGAGTACAAGGAGAAGATTCCCGAGGATCAGGACGGCGTAATTCCCGAAAAAATACGCTCTATTGAGTTCAAGAATGTCTGCTTTGAGTACAAGGAGAACGAGCCTGTTATCAACGATCTCTCCTTTAAGATAGAGGGCGACAAGGTTTGTGCATTGGTCGGTCACAACGGTGCAGGAAAGTCAACTATCATCAAGCTTCTGTTCAGACTTTACGACCCCACAAGCGGCGAGATTTTAGTCAACGGCATAAATATCAAGGAGTACAACCTCAAGGCTTATCGAAAGCAGTTCTCCGCGGCATTTCAGGATTACAAGGTCATGGCGATGTCGGTAAAGGACAACGTGCTTATGGGCGAGAGCTTCGACAGCCCCGATGAAACCGCCGAGCGTGCGCTTCGCTGTGCGGGTGTGTGGGATAAGGTTGCGAGCCTCTCAAATGGAATGAACACCATCATGACAAAGGAGTTTACCAATGACGGTGCAGTGCTTTCGGGCGGCGAACAGCAGAAGATAGTTGTTGCAAGAGCGTTTGCACAGCAGGCTTCCGTCAAGGTGTTTGACGAGCCAAGCTCCGCCCTCGATCCTATTGCGGAGTACGACCTGTACAAGGGCATTATGGACGAAAGCAAGGGACACATCACGCTGTTCATTTCGCACCGTCTGTCCTCCGTCAAGGACGCAGACGAGGTGTTTATGCTTGAAAACGGCACTGTTATCGAGCAGGGCACTCACCGTCAGCTTATGGAGCAAGGCTCTAAATACTGCGAAATGTTCACAAAGCAGGCGCAGAATTACCTCGCAGACGAAAACTACAAGGAGGGAGTGGCAATATGAAAAAGTTCAAAAAGCTGTTGGCAGACAATCTGTGGCTGTTTAAGATATGCTATAAGGCAGCCCCCTCCTACATGATATGCTACATAATCGAGGCGATACGAAACGAGCTTGTGGTGTTCCTTGAATTTACATTGGCACTGAATTTCGTGCTGGAATGTGCGGAGTTCGGCAGACCCTTTGAGGTTGCGGCAGCGTTCCTTTTGGCGTTACTCGCTTTCGTGGTTTTAGGACTGCTGTTCAACGCATTCCTGTATCAGAAATTACAGCAAAAGGCTCAGCCGAAGATAAAGCAGGCGATCAAGGAAATGATGTTCCGCAAGGCAAAGGAAATCGACCTTGAATGCTATGATAACCCCGAATTTTATAACGATTATGTGCTGTCCGTGTCCGAAGCAGACAACCAAATCGGGCGAATTTTCACGCTTATTACAAATCTCTGCACAGGTCTTGTTTCCATCGTGCTTTCGGGCGCGTTCTTTATCGGCACTGACCCCATTTCGTTCATCTTTATTGCGGTATCCTTTGCGGCTTCGCTGTGGTCGGGCAAGGCTCTCAACAAGCTGAATTTCAGGATACGTAACGAGAAAAATCCTCACGAGCGCAAGCTTGGCTATGTCAACCGCGTATTCTATCTCAATGACTATGCAAAGGAAGTACGCCTCAACACCGAGGTATCCGACGAGCTGTTAAAGGACTTTGACGAAACAAACGACAAGGTGCTTGACATCGACAAGAAGAACGCAGGCAAGCGCTTCGGATTACAGCTTTTAAAGGATTACATCTGCAACGGCTTCCTCATTGACGTTGTGTATATGGTCTACCTCGTATACTGCGCGGCGGTGCTTCACAGAATTTCTTACAGTAATGTTGCGGTTATGCGCGGCACGGCTAACCGAATGAAGAACCGTATGAGGCAGTTCTCCGATGTGTTCCCGAAAATGGAAGAGATCAGTATGTATGTGGAGAAAATGCAGAATTTCCTTAACATTGAGCCGAAGATCGTCAGCACCGAAAAGAAGCCGCTCCCCGAAAAGCCTACGGAGATTGAACTTCGCAATGTTTCCTTCGGCTACAACGAAAAGGACGGCTATATTCTCAACAATGTAAGCATGAAGCTTGACCCCTACAGCAAAATTGCTATAGTAGGCTACAACGGCGCAGGCAAGACCACGCTGATAAAGCTTATCATGCGTCTGTACGACCCGAACGAGGGCGAAATTCTTCTTGACGGTGTAAACATCAAGGAGTACGATGTTGAGGAATACCGCCGTAAGATAGGTACTGTCTTTCAGGACTTCAAGATATTCGCCGCAACGGTAAAGGAGAACGTGCTGCTTGACTTTGCTGAAAATGGCAAGGACGAGGACGTTATAAACGCTATTAAAAAGAGCGGTTTCAGCGAACGTCTTGAAACGCTGTCCGACGAACTTCAGACAAACCTCACCACCGAGTTTGAGGAAAACGGCGTAAACCTTTCGGGCGGCGAGGGACAGAAGCTTGCAGTAGCCCGTGTTTTCTACAAGGACGCTAACCTCATAATCCTTGACGAGCCGAGTTCTGCGCTCGACCCCATCGCTGAGTACCACCTGAACCACTCAATGCTTACAGCGGCAGAGCATAAGTCGGTGGTGTTCATCTCCCACCGTCTGTCAACAACACGAATTGCCGACCGTATCTATATGCTTGAAAAGGGTAGGATAATCGAGGAGGGCAGTCACGCAGAACTCCTCTCACGCAAGGGCAAATACGCTGAGATGTGGCGTGTTCAGGCGGGGCAGTATTTAGCATAAAGAAATATATGTTGAGCCATTAACACACAATGGTCACTCCCCCTGAATAGTGTTCGCAGTTTATTTATCGCACTCTAACAGCGCCGTAACGCCAATAAAAAAACCGCTCTCGTAGTATTACGAAAGCGGTTTCCCTTTTTCAGGGTATTTTTGGTGGAGCCGAGGGGAATCGAACCCCTGTCCGAAAACCCGTCCTCACGACTTTCTCCGAGTGCAGTTTATCTTTTGAAATTCCCGCACAGCGACGCCGACAAACAGGCTTCGCTGATTGGTATCCTTAAATACATCTAAAGCTATAAGGCTATTCACAGTAGACGTTCACCACTAGTCGACGCCGTTTCTGGCTCGTGGTCCTTCAAGAAACGACGGCAGCGCGCTTAGGCAGCTGCTAAAACGGGACGATTGTCTGCGTTTAAATTTAGGTTGCGACGATTAAAGTGATTTCGCCCTCACTACTCGCTTATCGTGCATCAAGATCCCCGTCGAAGCCTTTACGGCCCCATATCGGAGTGCATAGCACTTTACAATTATATTTTACCACGCTTTGCGGCGGTTGTCAAGGGGGAGGGAGCGCGGCTTTTGTCGGATAACCGATGTTGTATATCACAATTGATAGGAATAATCAAGAGGGAAACATTTCTGTTTTCCCTCTTGTCAGTTATTCTATTATACTTATCGATTAGTCAAAAAAGTCAGCAATGTTGTCATACGTGATGCCGTCGCCGATCATAGGACCGTTCCACTCATCTCTAGCATCTTGTTCAGCTTGTATTTGCTCGCCAAGGAGGCGGTTCTCTTCGGTTTGCTGCTCCTGCTCTGCTAGATACGCGTTGTAGTCGGCTTCTGAGGAAGCGTGAACTCGGGGAATATATCACTCTCGTTGGAGCGGTCACTGATTATCCGATCCTGTCGAAGCGTATCCTGTTCTCCGGCAGCTCTTGCTGCATCGTCTTAATATACCTCGCAGCCGTCGTAGTAGAATGTGAGGATATCCTTGTAGTCATAGCCCCAGTAGGTTGCGAGCGCGTTCGCACCGTTCTGACTCATACCTACGCCGTGACCGTAGCCGTAGGTGGTGATTATAAAGGAGTCTGTCGACGCGTCATACTCGATGTCGAATGCGTGAGAGCGCACATCATAGCTCATTATCTTCTCGCGGAACACCTTACCTGTCAGCTTTACCGTATCACCGTCGCTGTTGGTGTAGCTGTGGTAGCCGCCGATGTTCATCTGACCTACATAGTAGCCCTCTACATAGTCCTCTATCATAAACCATTCAGACGGATCGCCCTCAAGGTATATGCCTGTCTTGCTGTATACTCTGTCGCGGATATCGGAGCTTGTAAATGTCGCTGTCCTGCCGTAGTTGGGATCGTACAGCTTGTCAAGCTCACAGTATTTGCTTATGAGATAGGGATAGTAGTTGCCCCATACGTTCTCGCTGGAAGCCGTATAGCCTGCCGAAGAAGCCGAATATACAGCCTGGATTATCTCGCCGTTGTAATATATACACTCGCCGATAATGGACTCAACCAGTACCTTTACCGAGTCTTTTACATTATCCGCAATGATAACACTGGGATATGTACCGTATTTGTTGCAGAACTGCACATAGGTATACGCTGCTACCGCCTGTGCCTTGATAGCCTCAGGCGCGAAGGTGTAGCCGACTTCGTTCTGCGTGATACCTGCAATGATGTCCACTGCCGAGCCTGAGATCACCTCGCCGTTGCTTCTTACAGTGAGTATCTCATTTGCAGCCTCCTCGTCGATTTCGCTCTCATCAGGCTGCTGAGGAAGTGTTGTTGCAGCAGTCGTATCCTCAACGGGAATCCCCTCTGTGACCTCGGGTGCAGTCGTTGCAGCGGGGGTGGTCGTAGTAGCCGCAGGAGTCGTGGTCGTCGCGGGTGTAGTCGTTGTTGCAGGAGTTGTGGTGGTCACAGGTGTCGTTGTCGTGGTTGCGGCAGTAGTTGTCGTTGCCGCTGTCGTTGTAGTTGCGGGAGTAGTAGCTGCTGTCGTGGTCTGCTGCGGAATATCCTCATCGGGTATCTCGATAAAGTCCTCCTCGGGCGCGTCATCGGGGATAATGATATCAAAATCAATGTCCTCCATCACCTCGGGGTCTTCATCTACAGGCGCGCAGGTGGTCTGTATCACCATATCAGCTATATCGGGCTGACGGAAGTTGTTGAACTCCACATTGACGGTATCGCCTGCCTGCACCTCCACATTGGGAATGATGAAATCCACTGTTCCCTGTCCGCCAGCGCCCTCGTCAGGCTCGGCGTTTTCGGCAACGGTGTCTTGCGCGCCATCGGGCAAGTCCGTGGATACAGAGCTTACCGTTCCCATAACGCCGCAGGTGAACACATACACATTGCAGATGCACAACGCGACTATGATCTTAAAAAGTGAGATTTTTTTCATGATGTCTCCGTTTTTGTTTTAATTTTCGGGGCTGTCCTGAAGTCCGTACTTTTCGAGGTATTCGTCCATGCCTGCCACAAGTGAGGTATCCCATGTTCTGCCGCTCCACTTGCTGCCGTATGCAGTATCGTATGCTTCAAAGTATTTTCTGCTGCTCTTGCGTACTATCTTGTCGGTATCTACCTCGGGGCTTTCGTTCTCGCGCACCCTGCGAGCCACCACAACAAGTCTTACGCCGTCCTTGAACAGCGACTCGTCACAGGTAGACAGCGTGAGCAGCTCATCGCCGTATTCGATGTCAACGCCTGTTTCGTAAATGCTTCTGTCCATGCACTCCAAAATGTAGTGGTAGAACTCATCGGAGTTGTCGAAGCTTACATAGTTGTAATAGTCGAACACCTCACCGAGATCCTCTGTAACGTTCGTCAGGAATACTGCGAAGATCTTGTACTGATTGTCCTGATACAGCGTGTTGAAGTCGATGACAGGGAAATTTTTCAGCGCTTGGATATCATTACGGTAGTTTGTCAGCGCCGAGAACTGATACTTGTACAGCATATTGTGACCGTACAGTATCGTGTTGTTAGGCATCTGATTCGGTCCGAATATGCCCTCATAGTCAGCGAAGATATTTCCCGCAAACAGATAGTTCCTGTCGAAATCGTGGTGCAGATAGAACTCTGTTGCGGTCTCAGTGCCGTTCATGATGCCCTCGCAGTAAGAGCAGTAGCCATAGGTTTCATAAGTGTTGCAGGGTACGAATTCTTCCTGCGGCAGCGACTGCATTACAGGGTAATCAACATTCGTGCCGTCAATGGAGATCCAGCCCGCAAAATCATTGTTTGCGTCGTACAGAGCGGCGTATTCCTCGTTTATCGAGCCCTCGGGCAGCTTGTCTATCTGCGCCTGTGTAGCCTCCTGATTTTTCAGGTCGATTATGTAGGCTACCTCCTCGCCCTCATCGTTGACGACAGTGCCGCCTGCTGCGTTGGGGTCCTGACCCATAGTGACAACAAGGTGGTTGATGATAAGAACAAGCGCAAACACCAGTATCGCAAGAGAAAACAGGAAAATGATCTTTCTGAATACCTCTGTGACGCTGTCGCCCTTCCATGGTATCAGACCTGTCACTATACTCATGAAAAGGTTCTGCTTTTTTTTCTTTTTCTTCTTTTTCTTCTTCTGAGGTGCAAGACCCATATCCATATCTGCCATTGAGATCAGTCCTTTCAGATGGAAGCTCCGCTTCCGAGTAATTTAAATAAGCGGTTTGCTGCGTCATTCAACGCGGCAAGGTGCGGCGAATGCCACACATGAGCTTTCGGTGGGAGATCTTGCTCTCACTGAAAGCGTTAATATAACCCGCCGCCTGAAAGGCGGAGGACATCTTGCCTAGGTTATATCAATACGAATAATCGAATATCATTTCAGCAGGCCATTTTCTGCCGCCCCATTCGCCGCCGTACATATTGTAATATGCGTCGAAATACAGGGGATCGGGATTTGCGTATGCCTTGCTTACATCAACAGTGGGATCCTCGCCCTCGCGTACTCTTCTGCCGAACAGTACCCAGCGCAGATTCCAGCTTCCGTAGTCCATTATGCAGGTGGAGAGAGTTATCAGATGGTCGCCGTACTGCAGATCAACATCGGTGTAGAACGTGCTGCGGTCGAGTATCTGAGCCACATAGTTGTCGAAGTCTGCCTTTGTTTCAAACTTTCTTCCGCGCAGATAGTAGAACACATCGCCCTCGGTTGTCTGCGTGTTTACCATCATTCCGCCGAAGATCTTGTAAGTGTACTTTTCATACAGCGTGCTGAAGGTAAAGGTGGGATAGGACTTGTAGAACTCTATTCCCTGACTCTCCTGCCCCGGCTTGTAGTTGAAATATCTCGGCACCTTGCCGAAATACTCTCCCGACGCCATATTGTGACCATAGAGTATAATGTTTGCGGGATCGCTTTCTGCCGAGAGATCAATTCGGTAGTCCGCGAATATCGAGCCGCCCACGTTCTTTTCCTTCATATAGTTATGTTCAAGGTAGAAGTCGTTATCCTCGCCCTGAACTACAACATAGTCGATGAACGGATCGTCCTCGTCGCCCATGGTGATCCAGCCTACGATATCCTCGTTTATTTCGAGAAGCGGCAGGAACTGCTCCATGATCTGCGGTTCTTTCTCATCTGTATCGCCGCTGTCGGAGTCCGTGCTTGTGTCTATATTTATCGTAGTGCTGCCGCCTGTTACGTCGTCTGCCTCCGAGGTCTGCTCCGCACCGTGGAAAAGCTCGCTCAGGCTCTCGTTCTTCTTGTTATCCGAGGCTACACCCGCGTAATAGGTAATAAGCTGCGTCAGCGATACTATCAGCACCACTGCCGATAAGATGAAAATGATCTTTCTGAAAATATCTATGGGCTTGTCGCCCTTCCATGGGATAAGGTATTTTGCTATCCTCATAAAGATATTATCTTTTTCTTTCTCCTTGAAGTTTGCCATATTATTCCCCTGTATAGCTTAATAATTTTGACTTATCCCACTTACTTCCGTACCACTGTCCGCCGATCTGTGTATAGTAATAATCGAACAGCTTTGCATTATAATTTCTTGTTGCAAGCGAGGTATCCACATACTCGCTCTCGCCGGGGCGCACCTTTCTCGCAAACAGCACCCAGCGTGTATCAACGTCCTCACCGAGAGGCCACCAGCAGGTGGAGAGCGTCAGGAGCTGATCGCCGTAGGTAATATCCACGTCGGTAAAGAACCAGCTTCTGTCCATAACTTCGATTATGAAATTGTTGAAGTCGTTGACATCTGTAAAGCTTGTCTTGTTGGAATATTTGAACACCTCTCCGTACTGGCTGTCGGTGTTCGCAATGATACCTGCAAAGATCTTGTAGGTCTCGCTGCCGCCGTTCGGAGTTGCAAGCATTATGGTGGGGTGTACCTTGTAGAATGCAATAGGCTCGCGGCTTGCGTCGTTGGGAATGTAGTATCTTACCGAGGCGAAGCGCTCACCGTTGAGCATATTATGACCGAACAGTATCAGATTCTGATCTGTGCCGTCCCATTTATTGTTGTAGTGCGAATATACCGTACCCGACACAGACTCGCTGCCGTCAAAGGCTGTGGTGAGGTATTTGCTGTTCATAGCCTCGCCCTGAACGACAACATCATTCAGATAAGTACCTGTGATCTTTATCCACGCTCTTGTATCGGAGTTCTGAGAAAGCAGATTGTTGAAGTTTACGCTGAGAGGAGTATTAACGAGGGGCGTTACATCTATCTCCTCTGTTTCCTCGATCTCAATGATCAGCTCCTCGCCCGGCTGTGTTGCGGCTGTTGTACCGGGTAAAGCGCCGCTTGCCGTGGGATCCTCAAACTGATCCATGTCGATAGTGCCGTCCTCAACGCCTGCTGTGTTCTTGGTGTCCGCGTCTATCTTCTTTGCGTTATCCATGCTGAAAAGCTGGAACAGCAGTATTCCGATCGTCACAGCGAATACCACGATAGCTACCAGCAGCACTATCTTTCGCAGCTTCTCTGTTCCGCTGTCAGACTTCTGCGGAAAAGCAGCCTCCGCAAACCTTACGAAAATATTCTTGGGTCTGCCCTTTATCTTGTCCTGCTTTTTTGTCTTTTTCGTTGATGTGTCACCACTGCGGATATCCAGCTTATCCATTGCTATATCGCGCGAAGCGCTTTTCTTTTTAGGCTTTTCTGTGTAGTTTGCCATTTTAAGATCATCACCTTTCAGTCAGCTTTTGCCGACAATATATTTTCCCTCGTTTTATCGGGTATTTATTTCTGTCATTATCATAAGGTCAAGCAGCATGAGCGCCTTGCGTGCAGCCTGCGCCCTGATCGCATCTCTTTCCGACGGAGCGTCCTTGTACACACCTTCAAAGACAAAACGCTTTGAGTGCATATTCTTTCTTGAACACACCGCTATGCATACCTCGCCTACAGGGTGCTCTTCCGAGCCGCCCGTAGGTCCTGCTACTCCCGTCGTTGCCACACCGAAGTCGGCGCCCGAAAGCTTCATCACGCCGAGCGCCATCTCCTCAGCGCACTGCGTGCTGTATTCGCTGAACTCGCCAAGCGTCTTTTCACTTACTCCGAGCACCTGCTGCTTTATGCGGTTTGAATAGCTGCAAACTCCCAGCTCTATCACCGAGCTGCTGCCCGAAACTGCCGTTATAGCGGCGGATATCATTCCGCCCGTACAGCTTTCCGCTGTCGATACCTGCCTTTTGTTTTCTGTGCAGGTCTTTACTATATGCCGCGCAAGCTGCGCTATTTCAGCTTCAAGCTGATCGTAATTCTGTGTACTCATATCAATCAAACAGGTCTATAGTCTGCTCGCCGCACTTGAAACGCTTTATCTCTGTTTCAGCCACAGCCTTTTCTATCATGCTGTCGAAGTCGTAGGAAGCCTCAGCCGCCTTGATGTCCTGTATACGCGGCTTTGTCTTGGGGTGCTTGGGCGAGAATACCGTGCAGCAGTCCTCATACGGCAGCACCGATGTGTCGTAGGTCTCGATCTTGCGCGATATCTCGATTATCTCCTTCTTGTCCATGCCGATAACGGGACGGAATACGGGGTACTCCGCAGCCTCGTTCGTGCAGTACAGTGCAGTGAGCGTCTGGCTTGCTACCTGTGCAACGCTTTCGCCTGTGATTATCGCGCCGTAGCCCTCGCGGTCGCATATCTTGTTTGCTATCTTTACCATTATACGGCGCATAAGTACAGTGAAATACTCCTCGGGGCAGTTGTCGCGAAGCGCCTCCTGTATCTCGGTAAAGGGAACGCAGTAGAACTTGATGTCGCCGCAGTAGTTTGTCATAAGCTCTGCAAGCGCCTCAACCTTCATTCTTGCTCTCTCCGAGGTGTAGGGCGGGCTTACATAGTGGATACAGTCCACGATAAGACCGCGCTTTGCCATCATATAGCCTGCAACAGGGCTGTCTATGCCGCCCGAAAGCATCAGCAGAGCCTTTCCGCTGCTGCCGACAGGCATACCGCCTGCGCCGATGATACGCTCGGCAGACAGATAAGCGCCGTTGTCGCGTATCTCAAGGCGTACTGTAACATCAGGATCATGAACATCGACTTTGAGGTGCGGGAATGCACTCAGCACCACGCCGCCAAGCTCCTGCTGTATCTCGGGCGTCTGCATGGGGAACTTCTTGTCCGAGCGCTTAGCCTCTACCTTGAAGGTCTTTGCGCACTCGAGCGCGTCGCGAAGGTATTCCTTTGCGTTTTCAGCAACCACCGCAAACTCCTTCGGGAACACTGCGCAGCGCTGTATCGCACCGATACCGAATATGTAGCTCAGCTTCTTTACGACAACGCTGATATCCACATCACTCTCGGGAGTGACATATATAGTGGACTGCTTGCGGAAGTAGGTGAACTCGCCAAGCTCCTTAAGTCTGCGCTTGATATTCTTTACGAGGATATCCTCAAAGGTGGATTTGTTAAGACCCTTGAGCGCTATCTCGCCGTATTTTACCATTACGATCTCTTTCATTTATCTTCTGAACCTTTCAATTCCTTTTTTGATATTTTCGCAGAGGATATCAAGCTCCTCCTCGGTAGTTTCCGCGCACATACTCACGCGGATAGTGCTGTCAGCCTCGCTGTCGGGGATACCGAACGCCGCGAGCACGCCGCTGGTCTTGCCCTTGGAGCAGGCAGAGCCGCTTGAAACGTATATCTCCTTTTCTTCAAGAGAATGCAGCATTATCTCGCTGCGCACGCCCTTTATGCTGAAGCTTACGATATTCGGAACACAGCGTTCGTCGGAGTTCAGCTTAACGCCCTCCATTTCGGAAAGCTTTTCAGTTAGGTGCGCTTTTAGCTGTGCGAACCTGTCCGCATTTCCGCGATAATTCTTCACCGCCGCGGCAAGCCCTGCGATAAGCTCCACAGGTTCTGTGCCCGATCTCAGCTTTTTCTGCTGACCGCCGCCGAGAAGCAGCGGAGAAAATCTCAAGCCCTTTCTCACGAACAGCGCGCCTATTCCCTTTGGTCCGTGTATCTTGTGACCCGAAACGCTTATAAAATCGCCGTCGAGCGGGACCTTCAGAAAGCCCTGCACAGCGTCGATATGTACGATCGTCTTTTCATTCCTGCGTTTTACCAGCCTGTACAGCCTTTTGACATCAACGATGAAGCCCGTTTCATTATTCACTGCCATGCAGCTTACAAGCACGGTCTTATCGTCCACCTCGTCAGCGATAGCCTGCTCAAAATCATCATAGTCCTTAGGTGCAAGCCTTACCACGCGCATTCCCTTTTCTTCAAGCTTTGCTATGGGATTTGCTGCGGCGGGGTGCTCTATCGCGGTGGTTACTATCTTGTCGCCGTTCCGACGGTAAGTATCGCACGCGCCGAATATCGCGGTGTTGTTGCTTTCTGTAGCGCCCGAGGTGAAGTACACATCGCCCTCGGGAAATTTTGCGGCAAGTGTTTTTCTCGCACCGTTTATTATTTTTTCCGCCTCTATGCCAAGCTTATGAAGCGAGCTTGCATTTCCGAAGCAGCCATTCATTGTTTCGGTAACAGCAGCCACAGCCTCCGCACAGGGCTTTGTAGTGGCGGCATTGTCCAGATATATCATCGTGTTTTTATGTTCTCCGTTTTTGTTCTTTTGGGCTTTTTACATAGTTAGCCATTATCACTCTATTATAGTATAGCACATTTCCCCTCATTTGAACAGTGTTTTTTGAAATTTTTTATAGTATTTTCATATAAGTTACAAAACGGTTACAAATGGTTACAAAACGGTTACAAAACAGGGGTAAAAGGTTACTGAATTATTACAATTTTACGAATTTGGTTACAATGTTGTCATAATTGTTGATTTTTTTGCTCCGAGGTGCTACAATTAGGTCAGAAAGAAAAAACGAATGAATATGAATCCTCCAAAAATTCCTATGAACGCCTCCGATGAAGATCGGGGGCGTTTTAGGTTTCTTTGAGAGGGTGCACCTCGCACCGTCCATACACATCTCGCTTGCATATTTTTTAAGTTGACGTTTTTGACGAAATATGGTATGATGGAAACGTTCAATAATAAAACGGAGCAAGTGCGCATTTGGTTGCAGACGCACTTTTGTTCGGAGGATAAATTATGTTTAAAATTCTGATGGTCTGCCACGGCAATATGGGTATTGAAATTGGTAGTATGCGGTAAATCGGTGCAAATCGTGGCACAGCTTTGTGGGAGGTAGGTCGGTTGACTACTGTTTTACTACGGTTGGGCGAGGGAATATTTTAAGCGAGAAAAAGCCCAACTTCAATTCATTTGCTATTTTAAATCAATGCGTATAAATTCGAAAAACTTTCATAGAACACCTCCATTTCGGTTACAATTTGAGATAATTGAGAAAAACACACCACCCGAAACACAACGAGGCTCTATCAAGACCTTGTTTTTGATACAAAAGAAAGAGCCTTCTCCGGTGTGAAAATACCGAAAAAGGCTTGATTTTCTGGACTTTCACGAGCATTTGCTGTCTGTGGAAGCCCAGCTTTTTTATTCTGTTGTCCTCGTTTTACCCGAAGCGGACGGTGCCGGAAGTCAAACCGACAAGTCCGGAATAGGTAAAATTAAAAAGTATGCTAAAATTAAAAGGTTTACTTGTCGCCGTTCGGAGTTTCAGAGATTGGATTCTTTGCGAGGAAATCCTCTAACTGCTGGCCCAGTTGGTTAAACTCCTCCAGAGCCTTTTTCTGCAGCTCCTTCAATTCTTCCGGTGTCATACCGGCCAGTTCCTTATCACTATATTTCTTAATCAAAATCCTCCTCAGCCCTTAATAACCGAGAGTGATTTCCTTGTCGGACTTGTCCTTGTTCTCATCCAAGCCACGCACGAAGTCCACAATTTCATTCAGGAGAATCACAAATGTGGTGATGCGTTGCTGACCATCAACGATATGGCAAGGATTGTAGCCGTTCTCGACCAGCCACAAATCCTCACCCCAGCTAACAGTCTCTTTGCTCTTCAGCGGTTTAAGAGAAAGCAGGCCTGTATAGTGGTAGCGGTCATGCTGGAGATTTATCAAATCCTCCCAAAAGTCCACCAACTGCTGCTGCAACCACGCATAGCCACGCTGATAGTCCGATATCCGGAATAATCTATTTTGAAAAAGCAGCGACAGCAGCTGCAGCTCGTTTGCCATAGCTTAACCCTCCAATCAGTTTTTACGAAGAACTATGATGTGCTCCATTGTCATCGTAGAACCCGTTGCTCCAGTAACATTTGTAGGTGAGTTTTGAGAAGGCATCACCTTATTAGGAATGTTTCGATCAACAGTATATATAGGTGTTAGGCCATATTGAGGTGCAAGTTCAGTTATAATCACGTCGGTTTTGAGTAATTCATTTTTAACAGTCCGGTTACCTACGACCCAAAACTGATATCCTCCAGATTTTGTTTTAATAGCTACGCTTCTTATAGCTGCATCAAGGTCGGCATAAAAACTATAAACGTCCCCGGCCCGTTCAACGTCTACATCTTTAATTCTTTCCAGCGATTCTCGTAGAGTATCGCTTTGCAATGTAAACTCAAACCCATTCCGGTATTTTTTTCCACCCATTAATGTTCTGTCTACACCCATGATTTCTTTTTCAGTGAGATCGAACAAATTAATCCACTGAAGCGAAAGCCTGCTGTATTCCCCATATGCAACGGTAGTGCGGCTATCTCCATACGGAGGTGAGGTTACAACAAGATCATAGGTATCGTTAGGAACATCCTCAAGCGTGCAGGTGTTATTTCTGAAAATGGCCACATCCGGATGAGCATCTGCTTCTTCCAGCGCTTTGCAAAAGTTCTCCATTTTACCGATGTTTCTATATAGAATTTTTTCAAACTCGCTATATACATCCGGATTAAAACTTTGAACCTTTGCGACTGGCATACGGAACATCTTAAATTCTCCGTTCCTACGATTTGATACGAATCGTATGCACTCGCTCATAGCTATAAATGTAAAATCTCGAATATCATTGTCCTCGACCTTTTCAATTTCTGATTTAAGAATTGAAAGCTCCAAAGTTACACGAGGCCGAAACCAATATCCAAGATTTTTGAAATCCGGGATTTCAACATCAAGTCCTCTTTCCGTACAAAATTGCTGCAGATATTTTGGAGCCTCATCGCCCCAGCCTTTTTTTCCGGCTATATCCAAGCCGAGTGTTTCAATCATGTATGAATCTACAGAGTCTAAAGATTCCTTTAGCATCTCTCTTTTGATTTTTACACGAGCAAGCAGTTCTCCCGCTTCCTTATTTAGGAATTCACTCTGGATAGGTGTCGTCTTTACCTTAGTTAAAAGCAAGGCAAGCGGATTGATATCATTACCTGCAACTTCCTCGATTCCACTAAGCATGCCCTCTACAAGCACCGTACCTGAACCAGCAAAAGAATCAAGCAGCGCATTGACCGGCTGTATTTCTTTTACAAGCCTTATAATATTCCGGCTAATAGGGCACACCATCATCGCTGGATAATTATGAATGCCATGAGTAAACTCTTTTGTATCGTCCTCACGGAAATCCCAGTAGTCTGCCGGAAGTTCTTTAAGTTTGCTTATCAGTATTTCATCATTTTCAGTCATTATGCTCAACTTAGTTTTCCTTTCTATAGGCTCCGTTTGCTTTTTGTAAAGCTCACCTTCATGAGTTTTAACTTCAACGGTGCATATTGTATCATTATGCCAGCCCCCGTGAGGTACAAGTAAAATTCTTTCAATTTCAAATCCGTACTTGTACCCGATTCCGCCACTGTTCCAACCGAAAGTGATTACTTTGCCTCCGATTTTAACTATACGAGATATTTCTCGCTTATGATTGCCCCAGAATGAAGCTTTAGTTGTATCCCAAGTGACTGTATATCCGACATCGTTATAACATTCGCTAACTTGCCTTGGGGAATACGGCGGATCATATAAAACCCCATCAACTGATGAATTTTCAAACATCTTTAGAAAATCCAATGCGTCTAAATGATAATCTGTGTCATATTCCGTACTCAAATCATTTGTTACGCTTGCTATCTTATTCCTGTTGGCAAAAGGATCAATCCAATAATTATTTAGATCAACCTCTTCCTCCAGCAAAGCCTTAATTGGAGCAATTTCAAATGTATTTTTATTTGGCATTGACCAGATGCGCTCGATCCGTATTCCGTGCGTATCATTAATCTTTTTCATCGGAATCCTCCCGCGAGCTTTCAGGCTTCAATACCAGAACGTTATCTTCTTTATCAAAAAAGATTTCCAGCTTGGTTTTTCCCTTTTCGATATTCATGTTCGACAATACACTCTTCGGTAAACGTATACGCATGTCTTGTTGAAGTGTGTAAGTATCAAGATAAATAAGGTCGTTTTTCATGATCTTCTCCTTTCAATTTGAAGGTTATTTCATTATACCACAAATCCGCCCTGAAATCAACCTGTTTTCAGGGCGGATTTAGGTCAAGCCATCTTAGAAAGGTAGTCAGCTATTCCATTTTAAATTCATAATTATGAGCAATAAACCTAAAGCAATTTCTTTTTTACGGCAAAGCAATCATCCAATTTATTTGGAGAAACTCTGAATGCAGTGCCGTTATCGTGTGGCTTACCTTTTCTATTGCCAGACGCATAAACACCAAGACGAATATCCATTTCCAAATCACCAGACATCAAAGAAGCCGCCATATCGTCTGAGCTAAAGTTTTCCAAGCTGTATGCTTCGTTATAGTGAAAACTCTCGTTGCCATCTTCGACTTTCGAATCAGCCTGCACATGATACATTTTCTTGGCTGGATATTTTTTATCAAATGCCTTTTTTAAGTTATCCTTGCTCCAACATACATCTTCAAGAATTCCATCTGTAGCGTGTTCCAGATAAATTTTATCATCCTTCTCTGTTAGCTTCATAAAGGGTTCACCATCCAAAGAGTTAAAACCTTTACCATTCACGGTAGTATGTAATATATTAATGTTCGGGTTTAACTCCCTCGATTCTTCTGTCTGGTATCCATATTTTGCTCTTAAAACTTTACTGTTGACGCCTCTTTTGTCCGGTGATTTAGTAAACAATGTAATCTTGCTATTAGAATTTTTTCGATTAGCTTTCAGCTCAACCTTGCCAAGATCAGCTGCCTGAACAGAATTTTCCTCAACACCAAGTTCATCTTCAAGCGTTTTTCCAATACCCGTATCACCCTTACGATGTGATTCTATGAAACCACGATCCCTTATTTCTTCCATTGCCTCTTTAAACTTAGCATCTGTGGTCAAATCACCAGATACCGTTATTCGTCTTTCGGACATACTGACCTCCTATACAATTCTGTTATTAATCTTAAACAGCAAAGGTTGATCAATTTCCTTAATTCGGAAACCTGTGCCGTGGTCGTGAGTCTGGCCATTTTTGGCGCCACCGTGATATTGACCGATTCTCAAATCAATGTAAATTTTTCCATGTTCCAGAAGTTCGACAAAAGCCTCATAGTTAAAGCCAGAAACCTCATAAGCTTCAACAAACTTAAATTCCTCATTAGCACCATTGCCTCTTGCATGAGCTTTGGCATAAACAAATTTATTTTTATACTTTTTCTCGAAAGCTTTCTTCAACTCATCTCGTGTCCAATATGCATACTCTTTGCCATCTTCCGCTATGATCGAAATCTTTGTTGGATCACATGAAACCTTCAAGCTATGGCCGGTATCTGCTATAGAAACGAAGCGATCTGCTGAAAGTGTAGAATGAAGAACTTTTTCATCGTTATCATATGCATCGCTGCTATACCCAAAAGTCATACGAAGTGTGTTTGCAGCACCTTTAGGTTGTGGAGTTTTAGTGAAGATAGTGAGCATGCTGTTAGAATCTAAACGGCATGACTTCAACTCATAATCTCCAAAATCCGGTCCGTCTATATTGTTCTCGGCTATGCCAAGGAGATCTTCCAAGGTCTTTCCAATACCGGTCGGGCCAGACCTATGCGTCTTAATCCAACCCATACCACAAATTTTTGTGTACTCCCTAACAAAGTCATCCAATGTGTAAATCATATTTCTACCTCCATTTATTGTGTTTAGAGAGATACAGCCTACCGTTTATACGGCAGGTTATATTCTGCATCTCAAAATGCACTTGTTAAATTCCACTTCTTCTATCGTACATTTGAAGCGCTATCCCAGATTCATCATCTCAAAGATGGAATAGAATACGCCTATGTACTATTATCCACTACCACGCCCAGCCACCTTCATAATCATTAGCCATCAGTGTAACAAAATTATTCGTCAAACAGCTCCGGCATGTTGTTGTGCACGGTCCTTGCCTCTTCTTTGACAGATGTCCTCTCGCAATGAAGCAAAGAAAGCGACACCTTCACGCCTTCGTCAGTTCTGACAATGTATATGTCCTCGTGTTTCTGTATGTAGGTCGCCGTTTCTGGTGAAAAGCCGTTTTTCTGAAGCAGGATACATATCTTATTTGTAGTTCCGTACTCCACATATTCATACCAATCATTTGTCAAGAAATCACGATGGTGATATTTCTTAAGTTCCGTCGAAAAGCGCATAAAGTAATTCGATATCCGGAACAAGATAATGTCATTTACATTATTAAGCGTATCCTCGATCACCTTATTTCTGTGTTCTTCTCCATCATCGAATGGCTTTGATTCTCCATTGATATAAATATTCTTGCCTTGCTTATGCGATATAGCCTGATCAATCATGTACTTTATACCATTACCGGTAAGCCATTGTGTCAGAAGCGTAGCATAGAATCTAAGATTCGAATGCTTTCCTTCCTTATTCACTCGGCCCAGCGTGTTGCTCTCGTAAGTTTCCCAGTCGAATGCTTCACATAGTCCTTCAAGAAACTCCAATGTTGGCTGGAATCCTACATAACCGTATATATTCACTTTCGGATAATCCAGCCCACCTTCAATGGCCGCCACAACTTTATCAATTTGATCTACGGAAACATTAATGTCATCATCAGGTTCATTTTTCCTGCCAGTAAACATCTCCTTTATCAATGCAGGATCATTTGCCGTCATATTTTCCTCGAATTCTCTGCGAACTCTGCCGCGGCGATCAAGCATAATTTCCCTTAGAAGGATATTTGCAGCCTTGCGCATTAACGAAAACTGCTCGATAGTCTGACCGCTCAGCTTCTCAAGTTTTGTCTTGCCTTGGCGTAGACACTCAAGAACATACTCCTTTTCCTTATCGCTTATCGAAACAATCGAAAGCGTCTGTGGCTCGACATCCTTCTTCAATAGCGTTACATAATTTTCCGGCTTAGTCTTGTTATCATCTTCCAGACAAACCAGAAAGACATTTCCATAAAGCGTGTACTGAATCCTTCCAACTCGTCCGATCAAGTTCCGGAACTCGACCGCAGACATCGGATTTGATCCGTTTTTGTGATCGGTAATAAACAAATTATCCGCAGGAAGATTCACCCCTTCCAGCAATGTACTTGTACAGAAAATGGTATGAATGCCTCCATTGCGTTTCCGAAAGAGTTCTTCTATACGCAATCGGATACTTGTCGGAAGATAACCGACATGGTAAGCAACTCCTTTTTCAACAGTACCCGCAAGATAATAGTCCTCATGCACCTGCTCCCGTATTTCCTCCGCAAGAGCAATCAAATCAGGATCATCCAGCGGCTGAAGCCTCTCAGCATAATCTCGTGCGAATTTTACGACCTTTGCCTTTGCGTTGCAGTAAATCAGATTTTTCTTTCCTTCACCCAATTCAGAGAGGAACGATTGAAAGTCTCGGTCTGGCTCAAAAGAATGAATTACTTGCAGTTCTTCCGTAAGCCCATTATAGTAACCCAGTTTTCTCTCCTGTAAATCTATCAAAAACTTCTCCTGACTAACCGGAGTAAACAACGATGTCATTTCCGACCGGCCACCCTGAACCTCTCTCGGAATTAGCTCCAAATAGATATCAGGATTAGGAATGTGTGGCGACGCAAATATCATACGAGGCCGCTGTTCTGATCGATTCAACATTCCAACCACTTGATAATAGAATGCACTACGGCCTTCCTTCTCTGAAATATTCTGTGCTTCATCTATAAATAGATAGTGAATTGGAATGTCTTTAAATCCAATCAGCTGGTACATCATACGCTCAGGAGTCATAACAAACACATATCTGTGCTTATTCTTTTCCTGAAGAATCATTGCTCCGGCTGAAGTGATAATCCTATAATCATATTGCCGTAAGAGTTCACCAAGATTGTCGGCTATTTCCTTTGACACTTCGTTTATCAAAGCCTTTGTAGGTACAAGAATAGCAAAGTTACAGTCAGGGCTTTTCTTAATACGCTCCCTGATAAACGTTCTCATTACAAAAGACTTACCCATAGACGTCGGGCCGGAATAACTGAAATAATCATCTTCAATCATGTGATCGTATACAGCCTTTTGTGATCTAAGAAAATAGCCATTCTGTTGTGACGGAATCCGCAGATAATCTCTGTTGATTTCGTCTGACAAACGATCAAGGACATTATTCTCCTCAAAATCAGGAACACTATGCTGAAGTCCAAGATAATTATTCGTGCTTGAAAGCACCGCACCCATAACATATTGAATTTCTTCATCATCAGGATTCAGCTCATCCAACAGAGTAATAATCTCCTGAGCAAGGGAACGATGCCGCTCAGACTGTTGCGTGTCGACAGACTTTGAGAGTAGGTCGGCGAACCTTAGCCCATCTTCCGTGTTGACCTCCTTCTGCGCTATATCGTCGATACGAAATAGCCGGAGAAAATCATTATGCAGCAGAGCATCATATATTTCATTGAGGTATTCGTTCTTCTCTAAGCCGGTAAATATCGCATGTCCAAGTGTGCCAGTAGTGTCATTCATTTAATCAACACCTCCCAGCAACAGCTCATCCATTATCCGTTTTTTATCAACCTCAGCGTTATTAAACGGCAGGAAGTAGAAATAATACGAATGCATGCCAAGATTAAAGTCAGAAACCTTTTGCTCAATATATGGAATGGCCGTTTTAATATCTGCTTCCATCTTTTTCATACATTCTGCTCTAAAACAATCATTGTCATCGGCTGCAACGTCAATCGAATAACCAATGAAAACGCCAAAAGCCATATCAGGTGCGGCCTGCCTTGTTTTGCTTGGTACCAATATCTGACGAAGCCATTCTGTAGTGTCATCGTCGTATGTATGATTGAATAGAGTGCTATCAACCATCTGTCGTTCTCTTACCCTCCTGTTTTTTATGGCAGCGAGCACATCAAACGCACTGTCAATCGCTCTCGCAAAATTCCCGTTTATACACGATGCTCCGAAAACCAGCTGATAACTAATCTCTCCATTTACTTTTCTCTTTAGCAAGTGAACACAATCACTCTTGCTGCCAAACTGTCTGGCCGTCGTGCTTATTTCAACCTTGCTCAGTAGTTTAGGTGCGTGTAATCCGTCTTCCAGAAATGCGAATAGCAGCATCTCGCCGAGTTCATTCCCAGTACCCTTTTCATCAGGCTTTCCATTAGCCTTCATCAGACGCAGGGCTTTAGCACCCATGTTCCGAACCTTCTTCTTATCTTCAAACGTTTTCATTTGCGTCCGAGAATAGACATACATACCAACGCTATCAAAAAGGTATTCGTTTAGTGCCATGTAATCGAATGCGGAATCTGAAATATCCAAATAATACAGATTCAAGCCACTCTTATTTTTCAAATTAAGGTCATCGTCGCACTGCACTTTACGGAATACGGCATCAAAATCACTGCCTTTTAATGTGCGGTCAAGTTCTACAGGCTCAATTATCGCATCCGCTTCCAACCGAATCGATGCACGTTGAGCTTCAAAACCTTCTACAAAGGCTTTATCCACAAGGTCAATTGTAGCCTTGCCAGATTTGTTTTCTACAGCAATTGCCGTATAAAGAAAGATGTTTGCAAGAAAATCCGCCGGATCGAATACTGATGTAGATTCCAATGTGGACCGCTTCATCTGACCGATTACAGCGTCGGGTTCAGTTACGCTGGACAACGCCATGCTGTGCAGCGCAAGAATCCCAAGAGGAAGTTTGTCTGCGTCAAGTAAGGGAAGCACAAGCGTCGTCATCCCCTTCGATATTTTTGAAAAAGCAATTGTCTTGGCTGGTTCTACAATATTCTCAGGAGAAAGATTATAATCACAAGAAAGCAGGTGGCTTATCGTGCCATCATCGGCTTCTAATATATTCCCATAATACTCATCAATTGTTTTTGCTACTGCTCCGCAGAGAGTCTTGTTGTAGACTTTCGGCTTGGAGCATATTTTTAATACTTTGATGAGTGCTGCAAAACAAAGCGTCATAAACAAATCCCTCCTCTCGGAATCATTTTTCTTCATTCACATAATCGACGATATCTCCGATGTTGCATTCCAACTCTGCACAGATTCGTCCAAGAACATCCATGCTCACAGCTTCTCCTCTTCCCATTTTTGCCATTGTAGAAGATGTAATCTTTGTATTAGCCATGAGATCTTTTTTCAGCATGCCCTTATCTATCAATAGTTTCCATAGCTTGTTATAGCTGTAGCTCATGCTTGTTCCTCCTAACAGCACCTCTTTACGAGGTAATGTGTACCTGTAAATTAGAGATGATATTTTATTATATCACAGATTTGTGTGTTTTTCAATCCCACCTATGACTTTTCCACATTTAACCTTGGAGAAGTCGAAGGTGGGTTCTTTTATTCGAGTCGTACAAGTCATCTACAAGTCTCCTACAAGTCCACTCCATGTAATCCTAACTTGAAATCAACGATAATAGAGACAGGCTGATAAATCCGCTGGCTACGGATTTTCCTGTGAAGCCTGAATGACCACCAGCACCTACTGGAAAGGGGCTGCGAGGAAGGAGGCAAAAGATGACAATCAATGAAAAAGATAGCTACATCATCAGCATTGAAGAATCGGCGTCTATCATCAGCTCCCAGCTGGGTTCGGCAGTAGTTGACTCGGTTTTCAAAAGATACGATGCTCGCGGTCTTTGGGATTTGAAGCCGGTTCATCTTCCTGATGTATTCAGCGAATTGTATGCTATTGAAGCTGATCTTGCATAACAAAAATTACTCACACTTATTAGCTGGCTATCCAATCAACATTAGCTAAATAGGTTATATTGAACAACAGAAAATTTTTGTATCATTTTTAGTAAGTTTGATGCAGTCCTAATATTAAATTTTAGGATTACAGTAAAATTATGCCACACTATACGAATTAAAAATCAATATCTCACAGCCTGAGATGCGCATTAAGGCGGCGGGATGCATAAGGATCACAGCAGCACAAGCTGTTGGATGACTCCGATGCACCCACCGTACATCACTATGCCCATTTTTAGGTACAGGAGTCGGTGAACATCGTGTCATCGGCTCCTTTTTGCGTCCTTGCCGCCCGCCATCCAAGGCGGAAAGGACAAAAAATGAAAATCAAAGTAAAGTATGAGAACTGCAATGTCACTAAGGCACCTGTTGAAACAATCATTGAGATCCCCGATGACGAATGCGAGGTAATGATCGACTTCGACTACAACTCTCGTCTTGCTACCGCAGAGGACAAGTCCTCGGTTGAGCGTAGAACTGTTCAAGAAATCATGGACGAGATCTACAACAAGCCTCTCTATAATGATTGGCACCGCCACAACAATCACCGCGGCACGGTGCAGACTCCGTTCCGCAAGGACGGCGATGTTGAGGATATTGATCCGCTTAACACTGTTCCCGATTACTCTGACGAGATCGAGCGTGACCGTGGGGCGGAGTACGAGGCAACTTGTCAGATGATACATAACTCTGTGAAACCCGAGTATGCAGATGTGCTTATCGCAATCGCTATTGACGGCTATACTCCCGAGGAGTATGCGGACAAGCACGGTTTGAACCGTGATGCTGTGTATAAGCGTTATCAGCGGGCAAGAGCAAAAATGAAGAAAATCCTGTCATAAGGTGTCCAATCTGCCCTTTTGCCACAGCTATAAAGCAAAGGGGCATTTTTGCTCTAATATCATAAAGGAGGATTTTTATGAGTTTCACCTTATACACGGCGAACTGTGTTGGCAGTTTACAGAACAGTTACTATCCAAACAAGGTTGTCATTACCGATGAGGAACAGCTGAAAGCCGCAGCGGCATTCGACCACGTGACCGCCGAATACAAAAACAATCACCGCAGTAATTCGGATTTCATATCCGCAGATAATGTTCCGCTAGATTGTGACAACGACCACTCTGATGATCACAACGAATGGGTAACTCCTCTTGAGGTGGCTATGACTTTCCCTGGTGTAGAGTTTACGATCGTTTACAGCCGCCATAATATGCTTGCCAAGGACGGAAAGTCCCCTCGACCAAGGTTTCATGTGTACTTCCCTATTCCGCAGATAACAGATGCCGCCGAATATACTGCGCTCAAAAAGCAGATTGCCGCTGCGTTTCCGTGTTTTGATAAAAACGCACTTGACAGTGCAAGGTTGCTTTTCGGAGTGGCAGATCCACAGGTAGAGATATACAAGGGAGATATGTCTATCGTAGCTTTCCTTGAAGATACTGCTTTTGAGCAGTGGGATAATGATACCCACCTCGTTCACCAGGGCAGCCGCAACAGCACTATGTCACATTATGCGGGACGCATAATAAAGCGGCTTGGAAATACCGATGAGGCTTATGAGCAGTTCTTAAAACAGGTTGAAAAGTGTGTTCCCCCGTTGAGTGATACAGAACTTCGTACTATTTGGAACAGTGCTGTTAAATTCGGCGAGAAAGTTGCCGAACAGGACGGTTACATTCCTCCCGAGCAGTATAACAGCGAACTTCAGCTTAAACCCGAGGATTTCTCTGATGTGGGACAGGCTGTGGTTCTTGCAAGAGAATATTTTGACAGGCTGCGGTATGCTCCCTCAACCGATTATCTTGTGTATAACGGCAGTTACTGGGAGGAGAGCAAGCCGAAGTCCCAGGCGATAGCACAGGAACTCACCACACGGCAGTTAGAGGAGGCTGACGCTGAAATTCAGAAAGTCACCAAAGAAATGGCTGATAACGGTGCGTGGGAAATAATCGCACAGATGGGTCAGAAAAAGGCACAGCTTGCCTTTAATGAACAGCAATCCCGCTCTTTTGCAAAGTATCAGAATGCTGTGGCTTACAAGAACTATGCCATCAAACGCAGAGATACTAAGTATATAACTGCCGTTCTGAAAGAGGCTAGACCCATGCTAGAGATAGATCAGCGTTCCCTTGATTCAGACGAGTTTCTGCTGAACACACCCTCTGATACTTATGAATTGAGAACAGGAGAAAGCAGACCGCACTCTGCTGATGACTATATCACAAAGCAGACCGCCGTTGACCCCGATGATGATGGAGCAGATATATGGCAAGCTGCTCTTGAACTGTTTTTCTGCGGAGATAATGACCTTATTGATTATGTCCAAGAGATAGTCGGACTTGCGGCAATTGGCAAGGTGTATGTCGAGGCTTTAATCATTTCTCATGGTGAAGGCCGCAACGGAAAATCCAGTTTTTGGAATTCTGTGGCTAGAGTGCTTGGCTCTTACAGCGGCAATATCTCTGCTGATATGCTTACGGTAGGCTGTCGTAGAAATGTTAAACCCGAACTTGCCGAGGCGAAAGGAAAGCGTTTGCTTATTGCTGCTGAACTGGAGGAGGGTATGCGGCTCAACACCTCTAATGTAAAACAGCTTTGCTCCACGGACGAGATATATGCAGAAAAGAAATATAAAGACCCATTCAGCTATGTTCCCTCGCATACTCTTGTGCTGTATACCAACCATCTTCCAAAGGTCGGGGCGATAGATAAAGGAACTTGGCGCAGACTTATCGTTATTCCTTTCGGTGCAAAGATAGATGGCAGTACGGATATTAAGAATTATGCCGACTATCTCTTTCAGAATGCGGGTGGAGCGATACTCTCTTGGATAATCGAGGGTGCTAAAAAAGTCATAAGCCACGATTACAAGATAACCTTGCCACAGCAGGTTTTGGACGCTATCCAGGCATATAAGGACAATAACGACTGGCTCTCACATTTTCTGAACGAGTGTTGCGAGGTCGGTGATACCGAAACCGCAAGGTCGGGCGAGGTGTATAATGCGTATCGTTCTTTCTGTATGCAGACAGGTGAGTTTATACGCAGTACGGCTGATTTCTACACGGCTCTTGAATCTGCTGGCTTTGAGCGTAAAAAGACCCGTTCGGGAGTTATCGTGAACGGACTTTCTTTGAGGTCAGACTTCCTTGATTAACAAAGATGTGTGTAGCTCTGTGCAAGGTATTTCCTTAAATTTTATATATACTTAAAATTTTCATATCTATAAAAAGTTATGTAAAAGACCTACACAAACCGTCCCTCTAAAAATTATTGATGGAGATGCGAAAATGCGTGAACGAGATATTGAACAGCAGCTTGTTAAGGCTGTAAAGAAAACTGGCGGTCTGTGCCTTAAATTCATATCACCAAGTATGAACGGAGTTCCCGACAGACTTCTGCTTATGCCGAATGGCAGAGCAGCATTTGTTGAACTTAAATCCACGGGCAAAAAGATGCGAGCTTTGCAGAAACGAAGAAAGGAACAGCTTGAACGGCTAGGCTTTTCTGTATTCTGCATTGACAGCACCGAGCAGATAGGAGGTGTTATTGTTGATATATTCTCCGCATGATTACCAGAGGTACACAATACAATACCTCATCGAACACCCTATTGCGGCAGTTTTACTGGATATGGGTCTTGGCAAAACGAGCATAACCCTTACCGCTGTAAATGAATTGATGTTCGACCGCTTTGATGTCAGAAAAGTGCTTATAATTGCACCTCTGCGAGTAGCACGAAACACCTGGAGTTCTGAGATAGAAAAGTGGGAGCATCTGCGGCACTTGCATTACAGTATCGTTGTGGGAACTGAAACAGAGCGGCTCTCCGCACTGCGAAAACAAGCCGACATATACATAATAAACCGTGAAAATGTGCAGTGGCTTGTGGAACAGAGCGGAATTCCTTTTGATTTTGATATGGTGGTAGTGGACGAATTGTCCTCTTTCAAAAACCACCAGGCAAAGCGGTTCAGAGCATTGATGAAAGTCCGTCCTAAGATAAAGCGTATTGTGGGTCTTACGGGAACTCCCGCCAGTAACGGACTTATGGACTTATTCGCAGAGTTCAAATTACTGGATATGGGAAAGCGGCTTGGGGCATTTATCGGGAATTACAGAGCAATGTTCTTCCGTCCCGACCGCAGAAACGGCAATGTTGTGTATTCCTACAAGCCTTTACCTGGTGCAGAGGAGGAGATTTACAAGCGTATTTCAGATATTACAATATCTATGAAAGCAACAGACCACCTCGCAATGCCAGAACTCATAAACAGCACTTGCGAGGTGGAGATGTCGGAAGATGAATGGGATAATTACGGAGCATTGAAAGACGAACTGGTGTTAAGTATCGGTGATAATGAGATAACTTGTGCAAATGCAGCTAGTCTTTCGGGCAAGCTGTGTCAGATGGCTAATGGTGCAATATATGACGATGAGCATTACCCTATAAAGATACACGACAGAAAGCTTGACGCTTTGGAGGACATCATCGAAAGTATGAACGGCCGTCCTTTACTGGTAGCTTACTGGTACAAACATGATCTTGACAGGATAATTGAACGGTTAACGGCTTTGAAAATTCCTTTCAGCAAGCTTGATACAGACAACGATATCCACAGATGGAACAACGGCGAGATACCTGTGGCTCTTATCCACCCCGCATCAGCAGGACACGGACTTAATTTGCAAAGCGGCGGTTCGGCAATGGTGTGGTTCGGTCTGACTTGGTCATTAGAACTATATCAGCAGACAGTAGCTAGATTGTGGCGTCAAGGGCAGAAAAACACGGTGGTGGTTCAGCATATCATCACAAAAGATACTATTGACGGACAGATAATGAAGGCTCTTCAGAGCAAAGATGATACACAATCGGCACTTATTGATGCAGTAAAGGCGGTGATCTAATGACGGCAAAGGAATACCTGTCGCAAGCAAGATTTTTGGATATGCGTATTAACTCCAAACTCCAACAGATAGCATCCCTCAATGACCTTGCAACCAAATGCACATCTACCATTTCGGATATGCCGAAGAACCCTAACCGTGGCGGCTCACGTATGGAAGATGCTATCATCAAGATAATAGACCTTGAGGAGGAAATAAACCTTGATATTGATGCACTGGTTGACCTCAAAAAGGAGATTATGGCAGTGATAAAAGCTGTACCCAATGTGGAGCATCAGACACTTCTTGAAAAGCGGTATCTTTGCTTTTGTACCTGGGAGCAGATAGCGGTGGAGATGAGTTACAGCATACAGCACACATTCCGTATGCACGACACAGCTTTACAGGAGATCGAGGACATTTTACATGATGAGAGTAAATGTGATTGAATGAGAGTGCCGACTTATGGTATCATTACAATAGAAAAACAATAAACACAAGGCCTTTACGGGATAACCGTGAAGGCTTTTTCTATGCCTGGAGGTGAGCATTATTCCACGAATGCCAAAACGACCGTGTTCCCGCCCTGGCTGTCCTAACCTTACAGACAAGCAGTTCTGTGAGGAACACACCAAGGAGGAGAACCGCCGCTATAACCGTTACGAACGCAGACCCAATTCCAACAAGACCTACGGCAGAGCCTGGAAACGTATCCGTGACAGATACATCAGCGCTCACCCTCTTTGCGAGATGTGTCAGAAAGAGGGACGGCTGACGGAGGCACAGGAAGTACATCATATCCTCCCCGTTTCAAGGGGCGGTACACACGACAGAGATAATCTTATGGCTCTTTGCCGTTCGTGTCACAACAAGATACATATTGATTTGGGCGACCGCTGACGGTAGGGGGTATAAAATCTCCAAACCAAATCAAAGAGGACAGCGGCCGGGGGTCTTACGCACAAAAACCGCAGTTCAAACGGGGTATTATCCCAACACAAAAGGAAAGGAGGTATGAAATGGCTAAAGACGGCACAAACAGGGGCGGCAGACGAGTTCGCTCGGGCGAACGACCGCAGCCGCTTGCTGAAAAGATAGCACAAGGCAAATCGGCGAACATCATCAACCTGCCCATAGCCCCTGTTGCCCACAGTGGAGCGGCGTCCGTGCCGCTCTTTGGGGCAACTGCGCAAACATCCTTGTTTGCGAACCTTGAGGGCGAAACTCTCTGCGGTACGGCTGACCTTTATGGCGAAGATATGCCAAACCCTAGCGAATACCTCAGTGCAAGACAGCGAAACGGCAAACCGCTAGGTGCTGATGAGATATTCGTGCAGACCTGGAAATGGCTGAAAGAGCGAAAATGCGAGCGGCTTGTAAATCCTCGCTTGCTTGAGGGTTACTCACAGGCATTCGCACGATATATCCAATGCGAGGAGGCTATCAGCGAATACGGACTTCTCGGAAAGCACCCGACCACAGGTGCGGCTATATCAAGTCCGTTCGTGCAGATGAGCCAATCCTTTCAGAAACAGGCGAATCTGCTGTGGTATGAGATATTTGACATCGTTAAGCAGAACTGTACCTCCGCTTATGTGGGGAACCCTATGGAGGACAATATGGAGCGTCTGCTCCGCTCAAAGGAGGGTAAATAACATGAACAAAACAATATCCAGTATGACGCTCGTTCCGGTAGATAAACTGGTACCATATATAAACAATGCCCGAACTCACTCGGCGGAGCAAATACAGAAACTCCGCTCGTCTATCCGTGAGTTCGGGTTTATCAATCCTGTTATAATCGACAAGGACTACGGCATAATTGCAGGTCACGGCAGAGTTGCCGCTGCAAAGGAGGAAGGTATATCCGAAGTTCCCTGTGTACTGGTGGACTACCTCACCGAGCCGCAGAAAAAAGCATATATCCTCGCCGATAACCGCTTTGCTCTTGATGCGGGTTGGGACGAGGAACTGCTCCGCATTGAGATTGAGTCACTCCAAGGTGCAGATTTCGATGTTGCTCTGACAGGCTTTGATGAAAAGGAGATAGCCGACCTCTTTGCCACTACGAGTGATGAAGTCAAGGACGATGATTTCGATGTTGACGAGGAACTGAAAAAGCCCACATTCAGCAAGAGCGGTGACCTTTGGTTGCTCGGAAAACACCGTCTTGTCTGTGGTGACAGCACCAAAAGTGATACATATGACCTGCTTATGGACGGAAAGCTTGCTAATCTCATCGTGACCGACCCGCCCTATAATGTGAATTATGAGGGTTCAGCCGGTAAGATAAAAAATGACAATATGGAGGGTGGCCAGTTCTATCAATTTCTTCTTGATGCATTCACAAATATGGAAAAGGCTATGGCGAATGATGCAAGCATTTATGTGTTCCACGCAGATACGGAGGGACTTAACTTCCGAAAAGCATTCTCCGATGCGGGATTCTACCTTTCGGGAACTTGTATATGGAAAAAGCAATCCCTTGTTCTTGGCAGAAGTCCGTATCAGTGGCAGCACGAGCCTTGCCTCTTCGGTTGGAAGAAAAATGGCAAGCACCAGTGGTACTCTGACAGAAAACAGACTACGATATGGGAGTTCGACAAACCGAAAAAGAATGGCGACCACCCTACGATGAAACCCGTTCCGCTTATAGCATATCCGATACAGAACTCAAGTATGAGCAACTGTATAGTGCTTGACCCGTTCGGCGGCAGCGGCTCTACTCTTATTGCTTGTGAGCAGACCGACCGCATTTGTCACACTATCGAACTTGACGAGAAATACTGTGATGTTATTGTAAAGAGGTATATCGAGCAGGTCGGCTCGGCTGAAAATGTGTATGTGGTGCGTGATGGCAAGACATACAGTTTAGAAGAACTGGAGGTTGCAGATGAATAATACTATTACTCTCGGCAGCCTTTTTGACGGCAGCGGCGGTTTTCCACTGGGCGGATTGCTTTGTGGGATAACTCCCCTGTGGGCATCGGAGATCGAGCCATTTCCTATTCGTGTTACGACAAAGCGTCTGCAGCAGATGAAACATTACGGAGATGTGTCTAAATTAAACGGTGCGGAGCTGCCGCCCGTGGACATCATAACCTTTGGTTCGCCATGCCAGGATATGTCACTTGCGGGAAAAAGAGATGGGTTGAACGGCTCTCGTTCAGCCTTGTTTTATGATGCGATACGAATTATAAAAGAAATGAGGTGCAAGACAGGTGGAGAATATCCCAAATACATCGTGTGGGAGAATGTTCCAGGAGCATTCAGCAGCAATGGTGGCGAGGACTTCAGAACCGTTCTCCAGAAGATCTGCAAGATCAAAGACGAGCAGTTGCTTGTTCCTGGATGCAAGAAGTGGAACTCTGCCGGAGAGATACTGGGAGATGATTACTCCATTGCCTGGAGATTGCTTGATGCGCAGTTTTGGGGAGTTCCCCAAAGAAGAAAGCGTATCTACCTTGTCGCAGATCTTACAGGCGGGAGTGCAGGAAAAATATTATTTGAGTCCGAAGGCTTGTCGGGGTATTCTTCGCAGAGCCTCCGAACGTGGCAAAGAACTGCCCGAGATACTGCGAAAGGCACTGGAGAAACAGGCAGACTCTGCTTGAATGACCAGGGTGGCGATATTATGAGGGTCACCTACGATATTACGGCAACCCTCCGTGCAGAGTCACATCACCCGCCGATAGTGTTTGAGAATCACTCACAGGACACACGATATACTCAGCTTGATGAAGTTGCTCCGACCGTAGCGTCAACATACGGCACGGGTGGTAATAATCAGCCGTTCGTTGTTGAAACTCCTAAAACGCTGAAAGTCCGTTGCGGTTGTGAGGGTGGCGGTAAAGGTGCCTTGATACAAGATAATATATCTGCCACAATATCATGTAACAATGATCAGACGCTGTTCGTACCAAAAGCTTACGGAATATGCTCCAAAGACAGCAACTCGATGAGGTCGGCAAATCCTTACAGCGGCATCTACGAAACGGACACCTCCCGTACCATTGACGGAAACGGCGGCAATCCAAGCTGTAACCAGGGCGGTATTGCTGTTGTGTGCGTTGATCAAGGCGGCGGTAAGAGTTCGTGCAGTATAAGCGAGGAGATATCACCTACACTTGCTTGCACCCACGGCGGCGAACCCGCTGTATGTATCCAGGGATCTATGATCGGTCGTGAAGAAAAGAACGGCCCACAAGGCAGTGGTGTAAACGAAGATGTATCATTTACGCTCAACGCAACCGACAGACACGCTGTGGCTTTTGCACATAATGCTGAAACCCTTGTTTACAGCACTAGCAAGAACTCTCACCACACAGATGCTGAAACGGAACTTGCAAACACACTTGTTGCCACCGATTACAAAGATCCTCCGCTTATAAATGACAAAGACGGCGAAGAATACATCGTTCGCCGTCTTACTCCTACTGAATGTGCGAGATTACAAGGTTTCCCCGATTGGTGGTGCAGTGACCTCGGTACAGAAGGACCGACCTCGGAGGATATAGCCTTTTGGAGAGATGTTTTTGAAACACACCGTAAGATAACTGGTACCTCTAAAAAGCCGAAAACAGAAAAGCAGATCATCAAATGGCTGAAAGAGCCGCACACCGACTCTGCCGAATACAAGATGTGGGGCAACGGTGTGGCTCTGCCGAATGTCTGTTTTGTACTTGCGGGAATAGTATGGATCACTTCTTGCGAGGAAGTTTAGTTTTTTGAGAACTCTCTGAACCCGATCCGAGTTCTATCTTGCCGTGCTTTTCTTCAAACTGTTCGATGCACTCACGGATAAGTACGATTATCTGACCGTTTGCCGAACGAGCCTCGTAATCTGCCACATAATGCAGCTTGTCCAGCATTTCCTCATCAATTCTTATAGATAAACTCTTTATAGCCATAATATCGCTCCTTTGTATGTCTATTGTGGCTTTATTTTAACATCAATATGTGGTATAATCGAGATAATGGACTTGAAATAAGTTCAAAATATATCCAAAGTGAGGTTAATATGAGAGTTGCTGTAATCGGTTCAAGAAGTATCTGTGTATCTGACCTGGGAAAATATCTCCCCGAAGATACCACAGAAATAGTATCGGGAGGTGCAAAAGGCGTTGATTGTTCAGCGAGAGAATACGCACAAGCACACGGCATAAAGCTGACGGAATATCTCCCCGAATATGAAAAGTACGGGCGATCTGCTCCGCTGAAAAGGAACATCACTATAATCGAAAACTCCGATATAGTCCTTGCCTTTTGGGACGGTAAATCGAAAGGCACAAAGTATGTTGTCGACAACTGCCGCAAGCGTAATATTGAGGTCAAAGTTTACATTATGAACTAACAGCGAAACCGTACATTGTGCATTACGCAGAATGTACGGTTTTTCTCTGATATACCGTTGACTTGTAGGGCTTTTAGAGTTAATATGTGTACTACAAAACGAGGAGGAAGTCGATATGACGATCAATTACAAAGCTAAAGACAGAAAGCCACTGGTAGATGCGGTGAGCAAGTTCACGGGCGAGAAAGCGGTATATCAGAAAGTTCCGACATACGCTTACAAGGTCGGCGGTTACACAGTTACCAAGGAGGGCAACGTTGAATGTGATGAGAGCGTAAGCAGTGAGGAGATAACAAAGCTGATGGAGTTCCTTTCACAGCACGGCTACACCGCCCCACAGACCGCCGTAAAAGCCGCCAATAAAACAGCCGAGGAAGTTATCGACAAAGCAGAAAACGAGCCACAGAACGCAGATGTGGGGCTTACGGTTTCGATGCCGAGGGGGTATTTCAAGGAGAATGGTCTTGATAACCTCAAAAGGCTTATTGATAGCAAGTCAAGCCTTATCAAAAAGGCATTTGGTATTGATGAACTGCCCATCGAAATAAGCGAGGACACCGTGACATTCCTGTGGTTCGCAATAAGACCCGAGGACAGCACAGCGGTGGACGCTTATGTACATTTCATCTACGCACTCTGCGAGTTAGCGAGAAATCAGAGCCGCATAAACAAAAGTGATAAGCAAACTGACAATGAAAAGTACACATTCCGCTGTTTCCTTTTAAGGCTTGGGTTCATCGGTGAGAAATACAAAGCAGAGCGAAAGGTTCTGATGAAGAACCTCACCGGTTCGGCGGCTTTCAAGAGAGGAACAAGGTCTATGTTTCCGAGCAAGGAGATAGTCGATAAGATGCGCAGCGAATACCCCATCGGAACAAGAGCGGAACTCGTTAAAATGGACGACCCTCAAGCACCACCGCCAAGTACAAAAGGAACTGTTGTTGGTGTTGATGACATTGCAAGTCTTCTGATGAAATGGGATAACGGCAGTTCGCTAAATGTGGTTTACGGCGAGGACATCGTAAAGAAAATATGATGCAAATATACACAATTCCACCGTGTGTATTTCGTGTAATATATTGTTCTGAAACCGCTTGCTATTATGTGCTTTTAGAGTTAATATGTGTACACCGAAAGGAAAGAAACACACGGAGGACACAAAAATGAAGGAAAAGACCACCAAGCAGATCGAGGAAATGAAAAAGCAGACCATCGGGGTCGAGGTCGAGATGAACAACATCACCCGAGCAAAGGCTGCACAGATAGCCGCAGAGTTCTTCGGAACGAGAAGACATGAGAACACCGAGAGCAGAAACGGTTACTGCACCTACTCCGCCTGGGACAGCGAGGGCAGAGAGTGGAAGTTCCAAAAGGACGTAAGCATTGCGGGCATCGACAGCGAGAAATGCGAAATGGTAACCCCGATACTTACATACAACGACATAGAAACCTTGCAGGAACTTATCCGCAGACTTCGCAAGGCGGGAGCAAAGAGTGATGCCACAAGGGGATGCGGAGTTCACATTCACATCGGAGCAAACGGCCACACTGCACAGACACTCCGAAACCTCGCAAACATAATGGCAAGTCACGAAAACCTTTTAGCGAGTGCCTTAAAGCTTGACCGAGGACGAATGAGCCGCTACTGCCGCACGGTAAGCAAGGATTTTTTGGTAGAACTCAACCGCAAAAGACCCAAGACAATGTCAGCGCTTGCAGACACCTGGTACGGCACACAGAACGCAAACTACGGCAGAACACAGCACTACAACGACAGCCGATACCATATGCTGAACCTACACGCAACTTTCACCAAGGGAACGGTGGAGTTCAGACTTTTCCAATTCGATTCTCCGACCGCTGAACGCAAAGGTGGACTTCACGCAGGACAGCTTAAAAGCTACATTCAGCTTTGCCTGGCACTCAGCCAAATGGCGAAAACGGTAAAGACAGCAAGTCCCAACCCACAGCAGACCGAGAACCCCAAATACGCAATGAGGACTTGGCTTTTAAGGCTCGGATTCATCGGTGACGAGTTCAAGACCGCAAGAGAACTCTACACCAAGCGACTTGATGGTGACACGGCATTCCGCAACGGCAGACCGTAAAAGCAGGAATCAGCTTCCTGCCCCCAACTCCCCGCAAGGGGCTTTTGGTGGTAGAAAGGTGATCCCTAGATATGGGCGGCAAGGATGCCGCAAGGTCGTCCCCAAAGGGCGGCACGGATGCCGCCATAAGAGGGACGACTAGACCTTTCGGAAAGGACGAACTAATATGAAGAGATACTACCTTGCCTATGGCAGCAACCTTAACCGAGAGCAGATGAAGTTCCGATGCCCCGATGCTAAAATAATCGGGACAGCGGTAATTGAACACCACGAACTGTTTTTCAGAGGGAGCAGAACAGGAGCCTACCTCACCATCGAACCCAGTATCGGAAGAAAAGTTCCTGTTGCGGTCTGGGAAGTGACCGCCAATGATGAAAAGTCACTCGACCGATATGAGGGTTTCCCAACATTCTACTACAAACAGGACTTCAAGATCGATGTTGAACTCCTTGACAGTGGAACGACCGAAACTCTGAACTGCTTTGCCTACATTATGACAGCAGGCAGATCCATCGGCATTCCGTCAGACTTTTATGTTCAGACCTGCCTTGAGGGGTATTCGGATTTCGGCTTTGACCAGCGTATCCTTAATAAGGCTTTAGAGAAAGCGAGGAAGAATGTATGCAAGTACAAGAAACTTCTTTGAAGAAATGCCCCCTCTGTGGGGCAGAATACAGCGGTTATTCAGCCTTGTCGAGGAACTACCCCAACACTTATATCTGCCCCGATTGTGGCACACGGGAGGCTCTGTCGAGCATCGGTGTTGATGCCGAGGAGCAGGACAAGATACTTGAAACCATACACAACTGTCGGTGTGGTGAGTAATATACACAATTTCCTTACCGAAAAATCGTGTAATATATTCTCCGAATATGACTTGCTATTATGTGCTTTTAGAGTTAATATACATACAACAAAGAAAACATATACGGAGGACACAACAATGACACGATTTGAAAAGGACTTAAAGGACGCACTTCAGGGCAACGAGATTGAGGTTCTTACCAAGAGAAAGAGCGAGATAGACCGCCTTGAAAGAGAGTTCCGCAGCGCAAAGAACGGTTTGCGCAGACAGTGCCTGACACAGGACATTGCAAGGCTCAAGAAAGAATACAACGAGATTTCAAACAGATTTTAAGATGAGAGAGCAGCTCCGAAAGGGGCTGTTTTTCGTTATGGGAGGTGAGTTTATTGCGTAAGCTGAAAAAGTACAAACCCACGAAATTCAAGGCAAAAGACTGCCGTTATGACAAAGCGGCGGCAGATTACGCAGTGAATTTCATCGAGTGTCTATGTCACACCAAAGGCACATGGGCGGGAAAGCCATTTGAAATTATAGATTGGCAGGAACAGATAATCCGTGACATATTCGGCACACTGAAACCCAATGGCTATCGGCAGTTCAACACCGCATACATCGAGATACCGAAGAAACAAGGCAAATCCGAACTTGCCGCTGCTGTGGCTTTGCTGCTCACCTGTGGTGACGGCGAGGAACGAGCAGAGGTGTATGGCTGTGCGGCAGACCGACAGCAAGCGTCCATTGTTTTTGAAGTCGCAGCGGATATGGTTCGTATGTGTCCCGCACTCTCCAAAAGGGTAAAGATACTCGCTTCGCAGAAAAGGATAGTGTATCTGCCCACAAATTCATTCTACCAGGTGCTTTCGGCAGAGGCTTACTCAAAGCACGGTTTCAATATCCACGGAGTTGTCTTTGACGAACTGCACACTCAACCTAACCGCAAGTTGTTTGATGTAATGACCAAAGGCTCGGGAGATGCCCGAATGCAGCCACTGTATTTCCTTATAACTACAGCGGGAACGGATACTAATTCCATCTGCTACGAAACTCATCAGAAAGCAAAGGATATCCTTGAGGGAAGAAAGATCGACCCCACGTTCTACCCTGTTATTTACGGAGCAGACGAATCTGATGATTGGACAGACCCAAAGGTGTGGAAGAAAGCCAACCCCTCCCTAGATATCACAGTTGGCATAGACAAGGTTAAAGCCGCTTGTGAATCCGCAAAGCAAAATCCTGGCGAGGAGAACTCATTCCGTCAGCTGCGTCTTAATCAGTGGGTAAAACAAGCGGTTCGTTGGATGCCGATGGAGAAATGGGACAAGTGTTCCTTTGCTGTAAATGAAGATGAACTTGAGGGTCGGGTCTGCTATGGTGGACTTGACCTTTCGTCTACTACGGATATCACGGCGTTTGTGTTGGTGTTCCCGCCTGTTGACGAGGACGATAAATTCTTTATACTTCCGTACTTTTGGATTCCCGAAGAGATGCTTGAACTCCGAGTTCGCCGTGACCATGTTCCCTATGATGTGTGGGAGCGGCAAGGCTATCTTCAGACCACCGAGGGAAATGTGGTACATTACGGCTACATAGAAAAATTCATAGAGAGCCTTGGTGAGAGGTTCAATATCCGTGAGATAGCATTCGACCGTTGGGGTGCGGTACAGATGGTTCAGAACTTTGAGGGTATGGGATTTACAGTTGTTCCTTTCGGTCAAGGATTTAAGGATATGTCCCCTCCGACCAAGGAATTGATGAAACTCACCCTTGAACAAAGAATAGCACACGGCGGTCACCCTGTTCTACGATGGAATATGGACAATATCTTCATTCGAACCGACCCTGCGGGAAATATCAAACCCGATAAGGAGAAATCCACCGAGAAGATAGACGGAGCAGTTGCAACAGTTATGGCTCTTGACCGTGCTATTCGGTGTGGGAATGATACAAGTGCATCTGTATATGATGAGCGTGGGTTATTGGTGTTCTAATACACACAAGAAAACCCGCGAAGATTTCTCCGCGGGTGATTATGTAACAGACAAATAAATAGCATTTCTTGTTCATAGAAACAAAAAGTATATTTTTCTGTAGCTAACCAAGAAAAAATACTATCAACGATAAGATGTATTGGAATACAATATTTGGATATTTTGATAGTTATGCTGTGCTAAAAACAGTTCCATATCACCTTTACAAATCTTGCTTTTAGGTCCAATCCAAATTTCTTTAATGATTTCATCTCCAATTTCTGAAAATTTTAGTGGAATATATGGACATATATCGTTATCAGTAATATTGAATTCAATATTATTACGTAGAAAAGATATAGTTTCAGAGAAATATTTAGGTCCTATTATTTTGCGTTCGTCACCCAATACTAATTCTGGACTCTTATATGCATGATCACGCAAAAACAATCTCCATTCCTTTTCTTCCTCAAATCCGATAGGCTTGTATTTTAGCGATTCTATTAAAATATATTCAATCATACTATGAAAATTGAATCCCAACAAGCTATCTGTATCTTTCGATAAATCATCGTGTGTCATTTCATCAACTATCCATTTGCGAAGACCTTTGAGGGTTTCAATAACTTCAGCAGCTTTTTCCCTAATTAGCTGTTGACGCTTCTCTTCACTTATATATATTACTTTCTCGAGCCTTAAAACACTATTGTCTTCGTTAGTTATTTTTTCAAGGTTATCTTTTGAGAAACCAATCGAAATGCCTTGCCCATCATTTGCATAACCTCTCCACTGACTTAACAAATCGGATTTCTCACTAAAGCACAAAACAAAGTTTGAGAAATCACCACAATCAAAAGCATGACCAATCATTTGTTCGGTAATGTCTAAGAGACTTATCATTGCTTCTTTTCCATGTTTGCCTTCATATTTAAATTCAAACGGAGATTCCTTAAATGAACGGAATATCGCATCAAAAATATCCGGAAAAAATAAAGTTAACTCTCTGTAATCGTTGCTTTTACAAATATCGCTTAATCTTATAGATTTGCTTTTAAGTATTCCAACCCCTTTTTGATTACTAGCATAATGATACAGTAAATCCATATTATTACTCCTTCGCAATTCTAATTTATCGAACATATTGATTTCATACATTATACCATATCCACCCCCCAAAAAATCAACCCATACAGTTCAAGCATCTACCAAAACGGCCCATGCTTTTCTTATGCCCATTTTCGGAAGGAGGTAATATTATGAGCATATTCAGTGGCTTGTTCAGATCTAGGGATAAGCCTAAAAACAGCACTTCGGGCAGTTCCTACCGCTTTGTTATGGGCGGTAGTACAAGCGGAAAGTCTGTGAATGAACGCACCGCTATGCAGATGACAGCGGTATATTCCTGTGTTCGTATCCTATCCGAGGCGGTGGCGAGTCTGCCGCTGCATATTTACAGATATAACACAGGTGGAAAAGAAAAAGCTATCGACCACCCTTTGTACTTTCTGCTCCACGATGAGCCTAATCCCGAAATGACTTCATTTGTGTTTCGTGAAACGCTTATGACGCACCTTTTACTATGGGGTAACGCTTATGCACAAATAATCCGCAACGGCAAGGGCGAGGTTGTGGCTCTATATCCACTTATGCCAAACAAAATGACCGTTGACCGTGACGAAAACGGACGGCTTTATTACAACTATCAAAGGACGAGCGGGGACGCTCCTACAATGAAAGGCACAACGGTCACGCTCCGTCCGTCAGATGTTCTGCATATCCCAGGGCTTGGCTTTGACGGCTTGGTGGGATATTCTCCTATTGCAATGGCAAAGAACGCTATCGGTATGGCAATAGCCTGCGAGGAGTATGGAGCAAAGTTCTTTGCAAACGGTGCTGCCCCAGGCGGTGTGCTTGAACACCCTGGCACTATAAAAGACCCCGCTCGTGTGCGTGAAAGCTGGCAATCCACCTTTGGCGGTAGCGGAAACGCAAACAAGATAGCTGTGCTTGAGGAGGGAATGAAATACACACCCATAAGTATTTCGCCCGAACAGGCACAATTTCTTGAAACAAGGAAATTCCAAATAAATGAGATCGCTCGAATTTTCAGAGTGCCGCCGCATATGGTCGGTGACCTTGAAAAATCGAGCTTTTCTAATATAGAACAGCAATCCCTTGAATTTGTGAAATACACTCTCGACCCTTGGGTGATACGGTGGGAACAGGCTCTGATGCGTTCCTTGCTGTCATCGGAGGAAAAGTCGGAGTTTTTCGTGAAATTCAACCTTGACGGATTACTGCGAGGTGACTATGCAAGCCGTATGAGCGGTTATGCTATCGGTCGGCAGAACGGTTGGATGTCTGCAAATGACATACGGGAACTTGAAAACCTCGACCGTATCCCCGCAGACGAGGGAGGTGACTTGTATCTCATTAACGGCAATATGCTTCCGTTGAGAAATGCGGGTGCATTTGCAGATATATCTACCGATGACGGAAAGGAGGAAACCGATGAAGAAGTTTTGGAAGTGGACGCATTATCCCTGCGGGAAAACGCTGAACCAGACACAGACGGAAACAGCGGAGAGAACACTGTTCCTAAACGGCACGATAGCCGAGGAAAGCTGGTTTGACGATGATGTCACTCCACAGCTTTTTAAGGAAGAACTGCTCTCGGGCAGCGGTGACATCACATTATGGATAAACTCACCTGGCGGTGATTGCGTTGCAGCGGCACAGATCTACAATATGCTGATGGACTACAAAGGCTCTGTCACAGTAAAGATAGACGGCATCGCAGCATCAGCGGCATCTGTTATCGCTATGGCGGGGACAAAAGTGCTGATGTCACCTGTTTCAATGCTGATGATACACAATCCTATGACGGTGGCTATGGGAAATATGGCAGAAATGCAGAAAGCTATAGAGATGCTCGGCAGCGTAAAAGAGTCCATCATCAATGCTTATGAGATAAAAACTGGTCTTTCCAGGGCAAAGCTGTCACACCTTATGGACGCTGAAACCTGGATGGACGCTAACAAAGCAGTAGAACTCGGCTTTGCTGACGGAGTGCTTTCCCGTGAGAGTGAACCTACTCCCACAGAGTTGACCGATGGCAATACGATGATGTACTCAAAGGCGGCTGTTACGAACTCGCTTATGAGCAAGCTGTCAGCAAAGTGTCACATTGACCATCGCCAAAACACTGCACATACCAAAGCCGCCGATCTTATCGAGCGGCTTGAACTTTTAAGAAACTGGAGGTAATTTATTATGACTATCAACGAACTGCGTGAAAAGCGCAACAAGGCTTGGGATGCAGCAAAGGCTTTTGTGGAAACCAAGCGTGACAATGACGGACTTCTTTCCGAGGAGGACGCAAAGACCTACTCCGAGATGGAGCAGAAAGTCAAGGATTACAGTGCCGAAATAGAACGTATGGAATCTATGCTTGCTATGGACGCACAGCTTTCCCGTCCTACAACTGCTCCCATCACTGAAAAGCCTATGAACGGAGGTGCTATTGACGGTAAGCCGAAGAGCGGCAGAGCGTCCGATGCCTACAAGACAGATATGCTCAAGGCGCTCCGCACCAACTTCCGCACAGTGAGCAATGTGCTTTCCGAAGGCATTGACGCTGACGGCGGCTACCTCGTTCCCGAGGAGTACGACAGCCGCCTTATTGACGGACTTACCGAAGAGAACATCTTCCGTAAGCTTGGCACTACAATCACCACCAGCGGCGAACGCAAGATCAACATTGCGGGAACAAAGCCTGCCGCCGCTTGGATCGATGAGGGCGAAACTCTCACTTTCGGTGATGCGACATTCTCGCAGATAAATCTTGACGCTCACAAACTCCATGTGGCGGTAAAGGTGACGGAGGAACTCCTCTATGACAATGCGTTCAACCTTGAGAACTACATTATCACCCAGTTCTCAAAGGCTCTCGCCAATGCAGAGGAGGACGCATTCTTCAACGGTGATGGTGTGGGCAAGCCGCTCGGTATCTTCGCTGAAAACGGCGGTGGTGAGGTAGGGGTTACAGCGGCATCTGCTACAGCAATCACCGCTGACGAGATAATCAACCTTGTATATTCCCTCAAACGTCCTTACCGCAAGAACGCAAAGTTCCTTATGAACGATCAGACTATTGCGGCACTCCGTAAGCTGAAAGACAATAACCAGGCTTACCTTTGGCAGCCCTCCGCACAGGCTGGCGAACCCGACCGCCTTTTCGGTTATGAGGTACTGACTTCGCCTTACATTCCCACGATTGCAGGCGGCGCTCCTGTTATCGCTTTCGGTGATTTCAGCTACTACAACATCGGTGACCGTGGCACTCGTTCCTTTGCGGAACTCAAAGAGTTGTTTGCGGGTAACGGTATGGTTGGCTTTGTGGCAAAGGAACGTGTTGATGGCAAGCTTGTACTTCCCGAGGCTGTTAAGATACTTAAGATGAAAGCGTCTGCATAATGAAAGGAGGCGGCAGTGATGAATGAACTTCTCGATAAGGTCAAGGAAAATCTTATGCTCTCTCACACGGAGGACGATGCACTTATAGAGCGGCTCATCACTGCCGCTGTTTCTTATGCTGAGGGTTTTCAGCATTTCTCCGAGGGACATTACAGTGAAAATGCAATGCCGCCCTCTACCGAACAAGCGGTTATAATGCTTGCAAGTCACTTCTATGAGAGCCGTGACGGTTCAACGGGTGGTTTCTTTGCGGATAATGTTTCGGCATCGCAACAGGTATGGAACACAGTAAATCTGCTGTTAAGGCTTGATAGGCGGTGGTCGGTATGAGTTTTGGTAAAATGCGTGAGTTCATAGAAATAGTCAGACCCGAGATAACCACAGACGCTGACGGTTTCAAGACAGAGCGTGATGTGACGGTAGCAAAAGTCCGTGCATATCGTGAGAGTCGGCACGGCAGCGAGAAATGGGCGAACAGAGCCACATTCTCTACCGCCACCGCTCTGTTTTGTTTTCGTTGTATTCCAAATGTGGAGATAACCACTGATATGGTCATAATCTGCGAAGATCAGAGATTTGAGATAACTTCTGTTGAAGATGTCAAGAGCCGTGGAATGTATATAGAGATACTCGCAAAGGAAGTGATGCCCAGTGGCTAGAGCACAAGTGAAAATGCCCGAGGAGTATCTTCTGCGGCTGTCACAGCTCGGTGATAACATCGACAGCGTTGCGGAAAAGATGCTGAATGCGGGTGGCGAGGTCGTTCTTGACAATATAAAGAGCAACCTTTCAGAGGTGATCGGCAGCGAAACAAAGGAGCGTTCCCGTTCTACTGGCGAACTTCTGCGTTCACTGGGTCTTTCTTCTGTAAAACAAGACAGGGACGGCAATCTCAACATCAAGATCGGCTTTTCTGAACCCCGTTCTGACGGCACTTCTAACGCAAAGATCGCCGCTATACTGGAATACGGCAAGGTCGGACAACCGCCGAAACCGTTTCTGAAACCCGCAAAGACTTCCTCCCGAAGAAAGTGCATAGACACTATGAAACAGGTGCTTGACGAGGAGGTCGGTAATATATGACTCTTTTGTCTGAATTGAAACAGATAGCCGTTTCACTGGACATTCCTGTGGAAACTGGTGTGTTTTCGGGAAAACCTCCCGAGAGATATATCGTCCTCACACCGCTTTCCGACAGACTTCAGCTTTATGCTGATAATGCTCCCGAGAGCGAGGTGCAAGAAGTGCGTATCTCGCTATACACAAAAGCCAGTTATATCAGTGCTAAAAACGCACTGATAAGACTTTTACTGGCGGCGGATATTACCATAACCGACAGCAAGTATGTCGGTCACGAGGACGATACCGATTATTATCATTACGCTGTGGATACAGCAAAAAACTACGAATACGGAAAGGAATGATAAAATGGCTACGATAGGTCTTGATAAGCTTTATTATGCGAAGATAACCGAGGACGAGAATGGACTTGAAGTCTATGGCTCGCCAATACCTCTTGCAAAGGCTATGACAGCGGAACTATCGGTTGAACTCGCCGAGGCTACGCTTTATGCAGATGACGGTGCGGCAGAGGTAGTGAAAGAGTTCCAAAGCGGAACATTATCCCTCGGTATTGCTGACATCGGTGCGAGGGTTGCAGAGGACTTAACAGGTGCGGTCATAGACGGAAACAAGGTGCTTATTTCCACATCTGAAGACAACGGCGGCTGTGTTGCGGTGGGATTCCGTGCCAAGAAGTCCAACGGCAAGTACCGCTACTTTTGGCTGTATAGGGTGAAGTTTGGTATTCCCGCTACAAACCTCACCACCAAGGGAGAGAGCATCGAGTTCTCCACTCCTACCATTGAGGGAACGGTAATGCGTAGGAATAAACCCGATATTCTCGGAAAGCACCCCTGGAAAGCAGAGGTCAACGAGGACGACACGGGAGTCCCCACCACAGTTATTGCCGAATGGTACAAGGCGGTGTATGAGCCGAAGTTTGACAGCGGTGCGTGTGACCTTAGTTCGCTTACTATTGGTGCTTTGACGCTTACTCCCACATTCTCCGCTGATGTGACGGAGTACACTGCGATTACAACAAATGCCACAAATACAGTGACCGCTGTTGCCGCTGACAGCAACGCAACTGTCATCATTATGAATGGTTCGACAGAGGTCGCAAACGGCAGTGCTGTGACTTGGAATGACGGTGTAAACACTCTGACAGTGACCATAACCAATGGTGAGAACACCAAAACCTACACCGTAACGGTTGAAAAATCCTAAAATGCGCAAGTCTGTGTAGGTCTGTTCTATAACTTTTCTTATAGAGGTAAAAAACAAGTATATATAAAAGTTATAGAAACAGGCTGCTCACACCTGCACACAATATTTTGACGGAGGTACAGAATGGATAACGAAAGAAGTGCCGCTATAAACATCGGCGGCTGTGAATACGAGATGATACTCACCACCAAGGCAACAAGGGAGATTGCCGCACGATACGGCGGTCTTGAAAATCTCGGAGATAAATTGATGAAATCCGAGAACTTTGAAATGGCTGTTGGAGAGATAGTGTGGCTACTCACACTGCTCTGCAATCAGAGTATACTTATACACAACCACAAGAATCCCGATGATAAAAAGCAGACGCTCACAGAGGAAGATGTGGAACTGCTTACCACTCCTTTTGAACTCGGCGAGTATAAGACCGCAATTGTGAATGCACTCCACAAGGGTACACAGCGTAATGTAATCAGCGAGAGTGACTCAAAAAACGTAGTGGTCGGGTAAGTGACGAGGAGTTGTTTACCCGACTTCTGTATTACGGCACGGCACAGCTGCACCTGTCAATGGACGAGGTGTGGCTGATGCCATTCGGTTTGCTGCTTGATCTGTGGGAGTGCCATAAGCAGTTTATAGGTGTTGCAAAGCCTAAAAGGGAGATGTATATTGATGAGGTTATTCCGATGGGGATTTAATAGTGGTTGAAATTTGTGCAGTATTGTGGTATACTTGATGTGTTAGATGTGATTGATAAATCGGAATTTGACGAACTGTTAGACAACCTTGAAATTTCATTCTAGATTGGAGAGACATAATGCATACAAAATTAGTCAGATGGATTCAACATAATGCGGTTACTATTTTACTTTCAATCTCATATATAGCTATATATATCGTAAAAGAGATCAAGCCAGAGATTAATAATATGCTTGGGGCTTGCAGCCTAAATTTCATTAATGGAGAATATTATAGATGGTTTACTTGTTCGTTTCTTCATTATGGGTTATATCATTTATTCGGAAATATTATTGGCTTATTGGCCGTCGGCTCTTTACTAAGTCCATTTATAGGAAAATGGAAAATTCTATTCTTTTTCTTTATCAGTGATATATTTGCTGGGATAACATTTTCTTGGATTGTGTCAAGTGCAGAACCAAGCTACGGAGGAGGTGCGTCTGGGGGGATATTTGCACTAATTGCTACTCTCGTAGTGTGCTATCTTCGTTTCCCAGAACAATTCAAGTATAAATGGTATAGAGTAGATGTGCTAATAACTATTATTTATTTCATTATAGCAAATGATAATTGGTCATCTGTTTTAACACATATATTTGGCTTTTCTTACGGCATTATTCTTTCTTTCGTTTTTGTCGTTTTTAAACTAATAAAGGTACCTTGCAATCAAACTAAGAATGAAAATGTGATTGGGTAAATTCAAATTTGTAGCTTAATTCAAATACACATTATAAGGAGCACCTTACCCAAGGTTGCTCCTTTTTTCATACCCTAGAGCCGAAAGGCTCTTTTTTTATGCCCTTTTGTAGGAGGTGAAACAGTATGGCTGACGATTTCGGTCTGCGGATAGGTCTTGAGGGCGAGCGTGAGTTCAAAAAGGCTCTTGCGGAGATAAATCAGTCGTTTCGTGTTCTTGGCTCTGAAATGCGATTGGTGGAGTCAGAGTTCGACCGCAACGACAATTCTGTTGAGGCTCTCACTGCACGAAACCGTGTGCTTAACAGCGAGATAGAAAAGCAGCGAGAAAAGATCGAAACCCTACGCGCCGCTTTGCAGAATGCAGCAGAGTCCTTTGGCGAGAACGACCGCCGTACACAGAACTGGCAGATGCAGCTTAACAATGCTCAAGCAGAACTCAATGCTATGGAGCGTTCGCTGCGGCAGAATATTACGGCTCTTGAAAATGCGTCAGAGGGATTTGATGATGCCGCAGAAAACGCAGATGATTTTGCTGACGAGATAGACGATGCAGCTGACAATGCCGATAATGCCAGCGGAAAACTGGAGAAACTAGGCTCTATTGCAAAGGGTGTGGGTGCGGCTCTCGCAGCGGCATTTGCAGCGGTAGGAGCGGCGGCTGTTACAGCGGCAAAGAGCCTTGCCACAATGAGCGTTGATGCGGCGGCTTATGCTGACGAGATACTCACCGCAAGCACTGTTACGGGTATGAGTACCGAAAGTCTGCAAGCCTACAAATATGCCGCTGAACTCGTTGATGTATCTATGGACACGCTTACTAGGTCTATGGCAAAGCAAGTGAAGTCTATGGACTCTGCCCGTGACGGCTCATCAGCCTATGCCGAGGCTTACCAGACTCTCGGTGTGAGCGTTACAGACGTAAGCGGCAACCTCCGTGACAGTGAAACGGTCTACTGGGAGTGTATTGACGCACTCGGTAAGCTGGAGAATGAAACCGAGCGTGACGCAGTTGCTATGCAGATATTTGGCAAATCAGCACAGGAACTGAACCCTCTCATCGCACAAGGCTCTGATGGAATAGCGGCACTCACTGCCGAGGCAAAGGAAATGGGTGCGGTAATGTCCGATGATGCCTTAGAGAGCCTTGGTGCATTTGACGATTCGATACAAAGGTTGAAAGCAGGTTCATCAGCAGCAAAAAACGCACTTGGTACTGTACTTCTCCCCGAACTTCAGATGCTTGCAGATAACGGTGTAAGCCTTATCGGAGAGTTCACAAGAGGACTAAACGATGCTGGCGGTGATTGGAGCAAGATAAGCGAGGTTATCGGCAATTCGGTAGGCTCTCTTGCACAGATGATACTCGATGCTCTGCCTAAGATAATCGAAACCGTACAGGAGATACTCACTGCACTTATGACAGCGGTGACGGATAATCTCCCTATGATAGTCGAGAGTGCGGGACAGATAGTATTCGCTGTTTTACAAGGTCTTATTGATTGTCTGCCGCAGATTGCCGAGGGTGCATTACAGCTTGTGCTGACACTGGTTGACGGCATTGCTGAAAATCTACCCTTGCTAGTTGAGGCAGCTATGAAGACTGTGGCAACTCTAGTCGAGGGACTTGCAGATGCATTTCCAAAGCTAATTCCCGCAATCGTACAGATGGTGGTGGATATATGCAAAACGCTTATCGACAATCTGCCGTTAATTCTGAATGCGGCTTTACAGCTTATCACGGGACTTGCACAAGGCATTCTGAATGCACTGCCTGTGCTTATAGCAGCTTTGCCGCAGATAATAAACTCCATAATCACATTTCTGCTTGACAGCATACCGCAGATAATTCAGACAGGAATACAGCTGCTGACATCTCTTGTGACGGCTTTGCCCGATATAATCGCAGCGATAGTTGCTGCAATCCCACAGATAATTGAGGGAATAATCACGGCAGTAATGGACGCAATTCCACAGATAGTACAAGCGGGTATCGACCTGCTTATCTCGCTTATACAAGCATTGCCGCAGATAATCACCACGATAGTAAAAGCCATTCCGCAGATAATCTCGGGAATTATAGATGCTGTGCTTGGCAACATTGACAAGATAATTATGGCGGGTGTGGAACTGCTCGTTTCCCTTGTAGCAAATCTCCCAAAGATAATAGCGGAGATAGTTAAGGCTATACCGCAGATAATTACTGGCATCGTTGACGCAATAAGCGGCTCTATCGGAAAGATGATAGAGGTGGGCGGCAATCTTATCAAGGGATTGTGGCAAGGTATCTCTGATGCGGGAGCGTGGCTTTGGGATCAGATAAGCGGATTTTTTGATGGCATTGTGGGCGGTATCAAGGATTTCTTCGGAATCCATTCACCATCAAAGCTGTTTGCAAGTCTTGGCGGATTTATGGCAGAGGGTCTTGGTGAGGGATTCGGAGATGAGATGAAAGCTGTATCCAGGGACATGAACAATGCTATTCCCACCGATTTTGACCCTGATCTGAACAGCAGTATCAGCGGAGTATCGGCAATTCCACAAGCAAACGGCAATGCTGTTGATGTAACTATTCCGCTGACAGTTGACGGAGTGCTGCTGACAAAGATAATCTCGAGAATTCAGTGGAGTCAGAATGCTGTAACAGTAAGAAATATGGGAGTTGGCCTATGACAAAAATATGTATATATAACGAGAAAAGCCTTGTTTGTGAATTTACAAAAGTCATATCCGCCCGTCTTACTGACAGCTTAAGCGGCGAGTGTACTTTTGAATTCACAGTAACATCAATTATGGCTGCCGAAATACGCTCGGAACACGAGATCAGATTGATCGGTGACAGCATTGATTACAGATTTAACATAGCACGAATCGAAAAGTCTATATCAAGTGGAATAGCTGTCTGCACAGTAACTTGTGAGCATAAATCTTATGAACTCAATAATGAGGAATATGAGATAACCGAATTTGAGTTCAATGGCAATGCCTACGATGGATTAGTCCTGTTGTTAGAGGGCACATCACTCACAGCGGGAGTATGTGATGTTACTATCCCCGTTGAGATGAAGATAAATCAGAAATGCACACGCAGAGCCGCTTTGATGCAGCTTATAGCACTTTGTGTTGGTGAAATTGAATACGATGCAGACAAAATAAACATCTGCTCTCACAGAGGCAGTAACGACATTCGTGAGGTTATGGGCGGTAAGTCTGTATCCGACCTTACAATGTCGGCTGACCTTCGTGCAGCAACACAGACTTACGGCTTGACGCTGTATAAAAAACTGGATTTCGGTGTCGGTGATAATATCCGCATTGTATTTCACCCGTTTAATCTTGATGTGGAAACAAGGATAATCTCTGCCGAATACAACCCTTTCAATAAGCGTGAGATATCCATCGAGGTCGGCAACTATTATCCAAGCATTTCCGATAGTCTATACAAAATAGAACAGGCTGCAAATGACATTGATAATAAGATCGAGAACCTTGAAGATTCCACAGCAATGATGAAAGTTGCCACCAATGGTTCTGATATAACAATAGACGGCATCGCCAACGATATTATAAGCATTCCGTATACTGCTCTTGCATCTACCTATGCGGCATTCTGTATAACTGTAAAATTTACTTTAACGACAGCGGGAACTGTCGTTTTTATTTTGCAAAAGGATAATTCAGAGATACTCCGCTATCCCGAATATTTCGACATAGGAGATCACACAAAAACATACAGCTATCCGTTTGCATCACTGAAAGGGCTTAACACTATTCATTTTTCCGTGCTGACTTCAGACGGAGCGGTCGGAACTCTGCCCAGGCAACAGAGCTGGGGTTATGTTCTAGGTGCTTATCTTGCGGGTGATGAGCCTTGGGACGGTCGTATCAAGCTGTCTGAAGAAATACCCGATATTGCTGTATCTCCGTATAGTATCGGAGTTTCCGCATTTGGTGATGTTATTCAGCTTTCGCTTATCGACCGCATTGAACTTAAATATGAAGAAACAGTATCCAAAGTTTCTGTTTCAGCTGAACACAATGTATATGCAGATGAGTGGAATGCTGAATTTATTCTCCCTCACGAAGTCGACTATGCCTACTACATAGACAGCACACATCTTGGAGTTAAGTTCCTTAATCCTGTGCGTTCGTCAAGTGTTGTTATGTCAGACTTTTCGGCTATGGGCGGTGTTTCGGGAGATTTAAGAGAGGTCATTATCGTGGGTATTACATCTGAAAATGACACAATTATAATCGAAACTGCGGGATTTGAAGATTACGATACAGACTTCCTTGTAGGCTATGCCGAGGGTAGTCTGATATCTGATCTTGACGGTGTGAAGATACCCGCATTCTCGTTGCCATTCTCAAAGGAGGTAAATAATGAAAGCTAAATTTAACAAATCAGCTGTAAAAGCGGAGGTGTCAGCACTTCCGCAGCTGCACGGCAGAACCAAGATCGAACTTTTCGATGCCCAAAGCGGCGAAAAGGTGTATGAACAGACAGATGAAAATATGGTAACGGTAGCATTACAGCGGCTGCTTGACCTGCCCGCAGAACTAACCGTTATGGATAATGTTTCAAGCCGCAACTGTCTGCCCGATTTATCTATGCCTTTTCTTAATAAGGCATTGTCGGGAATATGGGTATTTTCAAAAGCCTTACCCGAAAATGCCGAATACATCTCACCGTCAACAGATGACATCAAAGCATTGGAGGGTTTTGCGGGCGGAGAGTATTCGAGTGCTAATACAAAGCGTGGCACTCTTAACACTAATGAAAGCGGTGCGATAGATAACGGATACAGATATGTGTGGGATTTTGCTACTGACAAATCTAACAGCGTTATTAAATGCGTATCACTCGTTCCGAGAGTAGCGGGCAATCTTGGCGACTCTACCGAGAACAATATGTGCGGTCTTGGTCTGTCAATGTGCGATCTGCTTAATTACAGCACTTCGGATTATCAATCGGGTGTTGGTAAGATCTCGTTTCAAGTCGGTCATTACAGTTCGGGTGATGGTCTGCTTGCATCTGTTGCGGGCAGCATTATGCCCATTTATGCAGAACGCACCGATGAAAATATCTATATTTACGCTGTGAGTTCAAAACTGGGCAATGTTTATAAATTCCCAATACCGAATAGCCAATCTTTGCAGATAACAGACGCACCCGGTTCGCTTGATTTAAGATACAGATACAAACTTGTGTGGGAAAACACTGACGGCTTTACAAGCTGCAATGCCGAATATTATGACGGGAATATTTACCTGTGGAGCTGCAGCGACAAGCTGACCTCAACGCTTATAAAGCTTTCGCTTACTGGCGAGATCTTATCCAAAGCTACAGTAACCTTTGACACTGAACTTCGTACAGAGGCATACGCAAGGCTTTATGACCCCGAAACGGAAATGTGGTATGCACAGCCGTATTCGGGGTCTTCAAATTCGATCAAAGTATTTGACAGTAACGGAACAAATATTCAAACTTATGCTGTCAGCAACTCCTACTGTACCACTTTGACCCGTATGCCTGGCAGAAAGCAGATTCAGATAAGTCATTCAACATCGTATAGTTCGCTTGTGAACTCGACATCACTGCTCCTTGATACAGACGGCACTATTCTGCGAACTGTAAGGGGCGGTGGTGCTACAAGCAGTTCAAGTTACATCAAACAGCTGCACGGGCTTGGTGAGCAGTATCCGTATGTTCTGCAAGGATACTCCTATGCAAACAGCTACACAAGCACTAATGCTCATACGGTTTCTATCGTGCTGAACAGAGCGTTGCCGTTGCTTTGCTCTATAAATAATCTTTCGCAAGAGGTTATCAAAACCAACGCGCAGACTATGAAGATAACCTATGAAATAACGCAAGGATAAGGAGGACTATTATGAAAGAATTTTGGAACACTATTCAGCTTGTCATTACGGGCATAGGCGGTTGGCTCGGATATTTTCTCGGCGGCTTTGACGGCTTGCTGTATGCTCTCATTGCTTTTGCGGTGGTAGATTATATCACAGGAGTGATGTGTGCAATAATCGATAAAAAGCTGTCAAGTGCAGTAGGCTTTAAGGGAATATGTCGTAAGATGCTTATCTTCGTTCTTGTCGGTATTGCGAACATTCTTGATGTAGAAGTGATAGGCACAGGCTCGATACTGCGTACCGCCATTATCTTTTTCTACCTTTCCAATGAGGGTGTATCGTTGCTTGAAAATGCCGCACATCTCGGATTGCCTATCCCTCAAAAGCTGAAAGAGGTATTACAACAGCTGCATAACCGCAGTGAGGATAAAGAGGAGGACAAGAAATGAACTTACACACATTACTTCTCACAAATAACGAGTGCTACAAATACGGCAAGAAAATGGCCGTCAAAGGGATCATGGTGCATTCAACAGGGGCGAACAACCCGAACCTCAAACGCTATGTCGGCCCCGATGACGGTTTGCTCGGAGAAAACATCTACAATAACCACTGGAATCAGGCTCGTCCCGAGGGTAAGCAGATCTGTGTCCACGCTTTTATTGGAAAACTCGCAAACGGTGAGATCGCTACATATCAGACATTGCCTTGGGATATAGTAGGCTGGCACAGCGGCTCGGGTTCGCTTGGCAGTGCGAAAAATGCTAATAACACGGGATACATCGGCTTTGAAATATGCGAGGACGACCTTTCCGACCGTGATTACTTCAACAAGGTCTATAAGGAGGCGGTTGAACTCTGTGCATATCTTTGCAAGCTGTATGGCTTGACGGAGAAGAACATCATCTGCCACTATGAGGGGCATAAGAAAGGCATTGCGTCCAATCACGGCGATGTAATGCACTGGTTTCCGAAGTTCGGCAAGAGTATGGATACATTCCGAGCAGATGTAAAGCAGCTTATTGCCCAGCCTGCTCCCGCACCAAAGAAATACTACCGTGTTCAGCTTGGAGCATTCTCCAATAAATCCAATGCTGATGCTATGCTTAAGAAAGTAAAAGCGGCTGGATTTGATGATGCCTTTATAAAATATAGTGAATAATGACTTTGCCCACCGTTTTTCGGTGGGCATTTTTCATTTTCTGAAAAAATTTTTACTACCCTGTCCAAAAACAAGTCCTCCCACAGCTATAAGGTAGAGGGCGATGACCCCTCGGAAAGAGGTGAGATAATGGAACACAGCTTAAAGATAAGTGTTTCAAAGCAGCCGCAGACAGGCGGTGTGGTAAGATTTCGCAACATCTCCGTAAGAGAACGAATCCTTCGTTTCCTCTTCGGAGCAAAGCAGAAACTTACCATTATCGTACCTGGTGACACGGTTCACGAACTCGCAATCAGCGAGGTAAAGGGAGGTGATACCTAATGGGCAGAATGAATGACCTTTCATTAGTCGTTGCTGAACTGAAAGAGTGCGGCGAAAAGCTTATAAGCGTTGCCGATTCTCTTGCAGAGTTGTTCTCGTCAGCTGAAAAGACTGATGCTCCCAAGGGAACTACCGCACCAAAGGCAGAACCCAAGGCTATGACCCTTGAGGAAGTCCGAGCGGTAGTAGCGGAGAAATCTCGCAGCGGTCATACAGCAGCTATAAAGGCACTGCTTGAAAAGTATGGTGCTGTAAAGCTGTCTGACATTCCCGCTGAAAAGTATGCGGCCCTGCTTGCAGATGTGGAGGTGCTTTGATGGGCAATCACGCATTCTTATCCGCATCATCGAGCCACCGATGGCTCAGCTGTCCACCATCTGCCCGTCTTTGTGCGGGAGTGAACGATAAGGGCAGCGAATACGCACAGCAAGGTACAGATGCTCACAGCCTTTGCCAGTACAAGTTAGAGCATTCTCTTGGTATCGAAAGCACAGATCCTACGGAAAACCTCACTTTCTATGATGAGGAAATGAACCAGTGTGCAGAGGATTATGCCGCTTACATAACGGCTATTCTTGCCGAGGTCAAAGAGAACTGCCAAGACCCTATCGTGCTTATCGAGCAACGACTTGACTTTTCCAGGTTCGTTCCCGATGGGTTCGGCACAGGAGATTGCGTTATTATCGCTGACGGTACGCTGCATATCATCGACTACAAGCACGGCAAGGGTATTGAAGTGTCAGCAGACCATAATCCGCAGATGATGTGCTATGCTCTCGGTGCGTTGGAATTGTTCGATTGCATCTACGATATCTCGGAGGTGTGTATGACGATATTTCAGCCACGCAGAGATAACATCAGCGTATTTAAGATGTCGAAAGCAGACCTCTGTAAATGGGCAGAGGAAGTCCTTGCACCAACCGCAAAGCTTGCCTATGACGGCGGCGGTGAGTTCAAGGCGGGTGACCATTGCCAGTTCTGCAAGGTAAAAGCTACCTGTCGAAAGCGTATGGAGTACAATATGGAACTGGCAAAGTACGATTTCGCTATGCCCGATACGCTTGAAGACGAGGAGATAGCAGTAATTCTTGCAAAGGCAGAAGAGTTCTCATCGTGGCTCAATGACATCAAGGAGTACGCTCTTAATCAAGCTATCAGCGGCAAGCACTATGACGGTTTCAAACTGGTAGAGGGACGCTCTAACCGCAAGTACACTAACGAAAGTGCAGTTGCAGACGCAGTTATCAAGGCGGGTTACGACCCCTATGAGAAGAAATTGCTCGGTATTACAGCAATGACCGCAGTTCTCGGCAACAAGAAGTTTGAGGAGATACTGGGCGGTTATGTATGTAAGCCTCAAGGCAAACCTGCTCTTGTTCCCGAGAGCGACAAACGCAAAGCAATCAATTCAGCACAACAGGATTTCAATGAAAATTAAGGAGGAAATCATTATGGCAACAAATCTCAATCCTACAAAGGTTATCACAGGTACAGTATGTTTCAGTTTCGCAAATGTATGGGAGCCTAAGAGCATCAACGGCGGCACTCCCAAGTATTCCGTAAGCCTTATCATTCCGAAGTCTGACACAAAGACCGTTGAGAAGATACAGGCTGCAATCCAGGCAGCTTACAAGGAGGGCGAGTCCAAGCTTAAGGGCAACGGTCGTTCTGTTCCCGCTCTTTCCGCTATCAAGACTCCTCTGCGTGACGGTGACACGGATCGTCCCGATGATGCGGCTTATGCAAATAGCTACTTCATAAATGCTAACAGCGCAACCGCCCCAGGCATCGTAGATGCGGCTTGCAATCCTATCCTCGATCGCAGTGAGGTGTACAGCGGTGTTTACGGCAGAGCGTCTATCAACTTCTACGCATTCAATTCCAACGGTAACAAGGGTATTGCTTGTGGACTCAACAATCTGCAGAAGATCAGAGATGGCGAGCCTCTCGGTGGCAAGAGCCGTGCAGAGGACGATTTCTCTTCCGACAGCGAAGACGATTTTCTTGCTTGAGGAGGTACATTATGACAGAATTTCAGAATATAATGCTCTGTGCTTGTTTCGGAGCGTCTGTTGGAATGATGGTGGGAAATCTTGTATCCGCTGTTATCCTTATCATCGAGGCGATAGTGGAAAAGGTTCGCAAGCGTAAGGCACAGAAAAAGGCATAACAATTTGGCGGCGGGTAGCAATCCGCCGCCTTTTGCAAGAGGTGTAATATGGAAAAGATAACTACATTGTCGATAGATATTGAAACATACTCCGATGTTGACCTCAGTAAATGCGGAGTATATAAATATGCGGAATCATCGGAGTTTGAAATTCTGCTGTTCGGAGTATCTGTGAATGGTGGAGATGTAATAGTTTACGACCTCGCCCAAGGCGAACAGATACCGCCTGAGATAGTAGCTGCTTTAACGGACAATTCGGTTACAAAATGGGCATTCAATGCGACATTTGAGCGTGTGTGCCTGTCAAGGTATCTTGAACTCCCGACAGGTGAATATCTTGATCCGTCAGCCTGGAGATGCTCAATGATATGGTCGGCATATATGGGATTGCCGCTTTCTCTTGCGGCAGTTGGCTCGGTGTTGGGGTTGGAAGAACAGAAAATGTCTGTCGGTAAAGACCTTATCCGATATTTCTGTATGCCGTGCAAGGCTACCAAGACAAATGGTGGCAGAACAAGAAATCTCCCCATACATGATACTCAGCGTTGGGAGCAGTTCAAGCTGTATAACAAGCGTGATGTTGAGGTCGAAATGGCTATACAGGACAAGCTGTGCAGATTTCCTGTTCCCGATTTCGTGTGGGAGGAGTATCACCTTGACCAGCAGATAAACGACCGTGGCATTGCTCTTGATATGGCGGTGGTGCGTAATGCGATAATATTTGATGCTAAGTCAAATACTGCCCTTTCCGACCAAATGAAAACGCTCACGAACCTCGACAATCCTAGCTCCGTACAACAGATGAAACAATGGCTTTCCGACAACGGAGTGGAAACGGAATCCCTCGATAAAAAGGCTGTTGTAGAGTTGCTCAAAACCTCACCCGATGAACTCAAAAGTGTGTTATTGCTCCGTCAGCAGCTTGCAAAGTCCTCTATAAAAAAGTATCAAGCTATGGAGAATGCTGTCTGTAAGGACAGCAGAGCGAGGGGTATGTTCCAGTTTTACGGAGCAAACCGTTCGGGAAGATGGGCGGGTAGGCTTATCCAACTGCAAAACCTCCCGCAGAACCATATTCCCGACCTTGAACAGGCTCGTGGACTTGTCAAAGACGGCAACTATACCGCTATGGAAATGCTGTATGATGATATTCCCGATACGCTTTCACAGCTTATCCGCACGGCTTTTGTGCCGAAAGAGGGTTGTAAATTCATCGTGGCTGACTTTTCAGCTATTGAGGCGAGAGTGCTTTCCCACCTAGCTAACGAAGAGTGGAGAAAGGCTGTATTTGCTGAAAACAAAGATATCTACTGTGCGTCAGCGTCTGCGATGTTCGGAGTTCCTGTCGAGAAACACGGTATAAACAGCCACCTTCGTCAGAAAGGCAAGATAGCGGAACTCGCCCTCGGCTACGGTGGCAGTGTGGGCGCATTGAAATCTATGGGTGCATTGGAGATGGGGCTGCAAGAGGAAGAACTTCAACCCCTTGTGGACTCCTGGAGAACGGCAAATCCTAACATCGTGGACTTTTGGTGGGCAGTTGACAGAGCGGTCAAGACAACGGTAAAGCTAAGATCCTCCGCTGAAACCCACGGGATACGCTTTGTTTACAAAAGCGGAATGCTGTTCATTGAACTCCCATCGGGACGGCGGCTGTGTTATGTAAAGCCACGCATTGGAGAGAACAAGTTTGGCGGTGAGTCTGTTACCTATGAGGGTGTTGGTACAGCAAAGAAATGGGAGCGTATCGAAAGCTACGGCCCAAAATTCGTGGAGAATATCGTACAAGCAGTGTCGAGAGATATTCTGATGTATGCTATGCGGAATTTGAGCCATTATCACATCTGCGGTCATGTCCACGATGAAGTCATAATCGAATGTGACAAAGATACTTCTGTTGCCGACATCTGTGAGCAGATGGGCAGAACTCCGCCCTGGATAGACGGATTGCTGCTCCGTGCCGAGGGTTACGAAACAAATTACTACAAAAAAGAATAAAGTGTCCAATAACACCTCCTGTCACAGCAATATAAGTAGGAGGTGTTTTCTTATGGAGATAACAAAGAATTTAGAAGATATTACAGAAAATCAACAGCCGCTTGTTCCGATAAGCGAGAAATATATGCTTACGATACGGGAGTCTGCCGCATATTTCAATATTGGCACAAAGAAACTCCGCAGACTTGCCGAGGAGAACCTCGGTCGATTTGCTATACAGAGCGGAAACCGATTTCTCATAAATCGCACAAAATTCGAGAAATATCTGAGCGAATCTTCTGCGGTATAAATCCATTTAATTTGGCATAAGTAGTTGACTTTTAAGCGGTTTAGAGTGATATATAGTACTACCAAACGGAGGTGCTATTATGAAAAGAACACAAATTCCTATCCATCAGAAATATATGCTGTCGATAAACGAGGCTGCGGAGTATTTCAACATAGGCACAAAGAAACTTCGCTGTCTTGCGACCGACAATATGGGCAGATTTGCGATAGTGATGGGAAACCGTATACTTATTATCCGTGAGCGGTTTGAGGAATACATCAACACTTATATGGACGAGGAGGGCGAGGAATGAGAAAACCGCAGCTTGAACAAAAAGATACCCTCACCCCGAGCGAAACACTGGTCTACTTCGGATTAAGCAAGCGTAAGTTCGACAGATTTATGGCAGAGGGCAAAGCAAAGGATTTCACGGTGTATTACGGCACACGCAAGCTGATACTCCGTGCGGAGTTTGAGAGATATCTGAACAGCAACAGACAGGTCAAGGAGGGACTAATGAACCATGGCAGAAGTAAAAAGACGTGACTCAAAGCACAGACTTCTCCGCAGAGGAGAGTCGATACGCTCTGACGGAAAGTATCAGTTTAAGTACTACATCAACGGTAAACCGCATTTTGTATACAGCTGGCGGTTAGAACCAACGGACAAGCTGCCCGTCGGCAAGAAACCTTGCCTTTCACTGCGTGAACTTGAAAAGCGGATAGGCTTTGATATAGCCGCTCAACTTGACCCCGAAGGCAAGAATATGACGGTTACGGAACTGGTTGAGCGTTATCTTTCCACAAAAACTGGTGTTCGTCCGAATACGCAGACGAATTATAATTTTGTGAAGAATCTGCTGAAGAAAGAGCAGTTCAGCGGCAGAAAGATCTCTACTATCAAGACCTCGGACGCAAAGCTGTTCTTAGTAAAACTTCAACAGGACGGCAAGGGTTACAGCACAGTGAGGTCGGTGCGAGGTGTTCTTCGCCCCGCATTTCAAATGGCGGTGGACGATGATGTGCTGCTTAAAAACCCATTCGGGTTTGAACTCGCTACGGTGGTCGTAAACGACAGCGTAACAAGGGAGGCAATCTCCAAGGAAGATATGCGGAGGTTCCTTAAATTCGTCCGTGATGATAATGTGTACTGTAAGTATTATGAAACGGTGTATATTCTCTTTCACACGGGAATACGTATTTCGGAGTTCTGCGGTCTTACGCTAAACGACATCGACCTTGAGAATAAGGTGATAAATATTGACCATCAGTTGTTACGTTTTTCGGATATGAGATACAGCGTAGAACCTACCAAAACAAATGCGGGAACAAGGAAACTTCCGATTTCGGACGATGTGGCAATGATGTTCCAGGCGATAATCGAGGACAGAGAAAAACCTCGCTGCGAACGCATTATTGACGGTTACACTGGTTTCCTCTACATAGATAAAGACGGCTATCCGTTGGTTGCAATGCACTGGGAACAGCGGTTCAATCATATGGTCAAGCGGTACAACGAGATTTACAAGCTGCAACTGCCAAACATCACTCCGCATATATGCCGACACACCTACTGCAGCAATATGGCTAGGTCGGGTATGAACCCAAAGACGCTCCAGTATCTGATGGGACATAGCGAGATCGGGGTCACGATGAATACCTACACCCACCTCGGACTTGAGGACGCACAGACGGAACTTCAGCGTATGGAGGAACTCAATGCCGCTCGTAAGGAGTTGGAGAAGACGCAGGGCGAGAGGACGGTTTCTAAAGCGGTGTTTAGGGTGGTTTGATGAATATGATGAAAGCCTTCTGCGGGAAGTGAAACCGCTGGAGGCTTTGCTCGTTATATGTTGCAATTTATCGTTAAAAGTGATATAATATGAATATTAAATACATCTTCGTTTTTAAACTGTGCAGAGATTGTTTGCATCAATGTCACAGGAAAAATTAATACTAATGCCATGTTGATAAATATAAATGTGTATGGAAAGGAGATTAGTGTGAGCAATTCAATAACAGATGATTTGATTGACTTTTTGTCGCAATATTCTCTTGAGAGTGTTTTATCAGGAATAATTGAGATGCAGATTTTACTTTATGGGCATGATGATACGTTTATTCCAGCTGCAGAGTATTTGGCAACAAATTCACTGTATGCGTGCGATGAAAAAAATGTTAAACCATTCAATTGGTCTGATTATCAAATATTGGAGCGATATGCAAAGGATGCATTTGCGCCTAAGATAAATAGTATATTTGCGGATACATTAGCTATGGTGAACGCAAGTGATGAAGAAAAGGAAAAATTCCTTCAATCGAAGATAATGCAACTAAAAGGTAGTGTTTTTCGCGGAGATGGTTATGTCCATCAACTTGTAGAAGTAGCAAGAAATTTGTATACCCCACTCGATTCTTCAATGAGGAGTACAATGGGTTTTTCATATTCATCTTATGAGAAAGTGATTAGATATATATTCGCTCAATATGGAAAAAGAATGCGCATTGCATACAAGAAAAAAAATAAAATTTCAACAATTATAAAGGCGATAAAAAATAGGGAACATCCTTGGGTGCCTAGTATAAGAGAGGGATATATATTTAGAATTTATAAAGCCGAATTAAAGAAAATTATCGGTGACGAAACAGAAAAAATGTGTGACTACCTAAGTGTAAAAATAAAAGAAGACTCATTTAAAAAAGTTGAGTACGATGAATTTAAGATTTTACAGTCCAAGCCTTTTGTGGATTTTGGAGATTACATATATATGCCGCTTGTTTTTTCAACCATAATGAATCTTCCCAAACAATTTCATTATTCTTTTATAGCTGAGAATTTATTTGATAAATATACGCTTGGTATTTATACGCAAAATCGAGGGGATGTTGTTGAAAAAATCACATCGAAATGTTTAGCGAGATTGATAAATAAAGAAAAGATATTATGTAGCTTATCATATGTTGACGAAGATGGAGAAGCGGATGTTACAGTAACTGCCGAAGAAGGAATGCTTTTTGGCGAGTGTAAGAGCAAAATCATTACTCTAAATTCGATTAGGGGTTTACATGAAAGCATTATGACAGATGTGTATCAAGCAATTGGAGCCGCATATGCCCAAGGCGTAAGATCGATTGAGAGGGTTAAAGAAGGGAAAAAATTTACTACCGAATCAGGAGAAGAAATAATCATATCAGATGTGGCAAAAAAGTATGTTGTATGTGTTACAATAGAGAATTTTGGTATTATTCCATCGGAGATAGATAAATACATTTCTATTGATGAAAACGTTGGAATTCCTTATGTGGTAAATGTATATGATTTTGATATTATTACGCAAGAATGTAATTCGTATGCTGAATTGATAGAATATATTGAGTTTAGGAGAAACAATTTTAAAGTTATTTCTGCAATGGATGAGTTGGATGTATTTGGTTTTTTTAAGAAAAACGGAAACAAAACCATAGCATTAAATGCAGATGAATTGTTCATTACAGATTATACTGCAAAGTTTGATATGAAGTATAGACATATGGATAAAAAAATATTCTCCGAATTCGCTAGACAATAACAAAAGTGCCCTGCTAACCAATCTTGGTTAGCAGGATTTCTTTGTGTCTATGTTTAGTTTGTCGCTCAATCTCCAGGTTGATACTCAATTCGAATTCCATGGTGAAATGGTTGTGTTGATTTGTGTTTTTCTGTATTAGGTATTTAGAAAAAATAGCCAATTCGGCCGTATTGTTTGGGGTAATGAAACCATGCAAAGTATATAATTAAATTGACTTTCACCCATAATAATGCTATAATATCCGTATATGAAGCCAGTAGTAATCCCCCCGATTTCTACTACTGTTTTACTACTATTGAAGACACAAATACGCTACGATTTGCCCCAATTTGCTCTGCACACCGATATTCTGTGATAAATAAACGCTATGCAGAACACCGCAAATCGTGGCAATTTACGGCAAAACAGGAGGATTTACATAGATGTATAAGATTTTATTTGTCTGCCACGGTAATATCTGCCGCTCGCCCATGGCGGAGTTTGTGCTGCGCGATATGCTGAAAAAGCGCGGTATAGAGGGCATCGAGGTAGCCTCTGCGGCGACCTCGACCGAGGAGATAGGAAACGGCGTTCACCGCGGCACGAGGGCGATACTTCATTCGCTCGGGATAGACTGCTCGTTAAAGCGCGCAAGACAGATGACGAGAGCGGACTATGCCGAGTACGACCTGCTGCTTGGCGCGGACAGCCGCAACATCATCAATATGAAACGCATTGCAGGCTCGGACGGCGAGGGTAAGATACTCCGCCTGCTGGACTTCACGAGCAGCCCGCGTGACATCTCCGATCCGTGGTATACGGGCGATTTCGACACCACCTACGCCGACGTGAAAGAGGGCTGCGAGGCGCTCATTGCGTGGCTGTGCAAGCAGGGCGTCATCTCATGAGGACGCTTTCGCGCTCACACCCGCTGTGCTGCTTTGCGTACCTTATGGCGGTGCTTGGAATTACGATATTCACGCGTGAGCCGTTATTGCTTCTGATGTCGGCAGCGGGTGCCTCGCTTTTGCTGGTGCTGTCGGGAATGGCTCGGCATACGATATGGCTGCCCGTTATCGCGGCAGTTTCGGCGGCGGTAAATCCCATATTCGTGCATAGAGGCGATACGATACTTTTTTTCGTAGGCGACCTTGCCGTAACGCTTGAATCCATCGCCTACGGCGCGGTGTTCGGGCTTATGCTCGCGGCGGCGGCAGGCTGGAGCATAGCCGCGACAAAATACATGACAAGCGACAAATATATCTGGATATTCGGGCGAGTGCTGCCTACGAGCGGACTTGTGCTGAGCTGCGGACTGCGACTTGTGCCGCTGTTTATCCGCAGGTCGAGGGAGTTCTCCTCCGCGTCGGGTGAGACAGGAGTAAAAAGCTCGCTGAAAGCGTTTTCAGCGGCTGTCGGATACAGCGCGGAGCAGGCAATGGTGTCTGCGGACTCCATGCGCGCGCGAGGCTACGGAACCGCAAAAAGGACAAGCTATTCGCTGTATCGCTTCGGGCTTTCGGAAAGCTTGCAGCTTTGTGCGATACTGCTGCCTTTTGCGGCGGCGATAACGCTGATGTGCTGCGGCGCGGGGGAATTTGAGTTCTACCCCACCCTGTCGGACATAGGCGCGCAGCCTCTCGATATCGCTCTTTATGCGGTATTCGGCGCGCTTTGTGCAATGCCGTCTGCGGCGATAATTCATGAAAAAATAAAACGAAGCCGCATTTCTGCGGCGATAAAGGAGCATTGAGATGAGCATTATTTCCGCTGAAAAGCTGTCGTTCAGATATCCCGACGGCACTGCTGCGCTCACCTCGGTGAGCCTTGACATTGCACAGGGCGAGTTCGTCACCCTCTGCGGCGCTTCGGGCTGCGGAAAAAGCACTCTGCTTCGTATGCTGAAGCCTGCGCTTATCCCACACGGCGAGATGAGCGGCGAAGTGAAATTCTGCGGCGAAAAGCTGCACGCGATGCCCTTGGAGCGTACCGCAAAAGAAATAGGCTTTGTCATGCAGGACCCCGAGGCCGGGATAGTCACCGATAAGGTGTGGCATGAGCTTGCGTTTTCGCTTGAAAGCGCAGGCTTTAAGACGGACGAGATACGCCGCCGCGTCGGTGAGATGGCAGGCTATTTCGGGCTGGAGAGCGTTTTTGAGCGCGATTGTGCGAGCCTTTCGGGCGGTCAGAAGCAGCTTGCGGCGCTTGCTTCGGCTGCGGCGCTGCACCCGAAGCTTCTGCTGCTTGACGAGCCCACCTCGCAGCTTGACCCGATAGCCGCGCAGAATTTCATTGACACGCTTTCAAGGCTCAACCGCGACTTCGGCGTGACCGTCGTGATAGCGGAGCACAGGCTTGAAGAGCTGCTGCATATTTCGGACCGCGTTATCGTGATGGATAAGGGCGGAATAATTGCGAATTGTGCGCCGTGCGATATATGTAATACACTTTCCCATAACCACCCTATGATGTCTGCAATGCCCGTAGCAACACGGCTTTACGCTATGTCAGGCGGCAGGGATAGCGCTCCGCTCTCGGTGCGCGAGGGCAGAATGAACGAGCTTTGCAGAAGCGCTGCGGAAAGCCTCGTTTCGGAGGAACGCAAAGAAAAGCCGCTTGGCGAAGCGCTGATAACTGCTAAAAACCTGTGGGTAAGCTATGATAAAAATTCTCCCGATGTGCTGAAAAGAGCGGATATTGAGGTGCGTGAGGGCAGTATCTTCGCGATACTCGGCGGCAACGGCAGCGGTAAGACTACGCTGCTGAAATGCCTTGCCGGAGCGATAAAGCCGCTTGGCGGCAGCATTAAGCGCAGAAAAGGTCTGAAATGCGCATATCTTCCGCAGAACCCTTGCGAGGTATTCACCGAGGACAGCGTTTCGGACGAGCTGAAAACTGTTTCAGCCAACTTTGCGGATATAGCGGAAAGCTTCGAGCTTTCGGAGCTTATGGCTCACCACCCGTATGATATCTCAGGCGGCGAGCAGCAAAGGCTTGCAATAGCAAAGCTCATGCTAAAAAAGCCCGATGTGCTGCTCTTTGACGAGCCTACAAAGGGCATGGACGCGCTCAGCCGAAAAACGCTTTGCAGGCTGCTTTTCGGACTGTGTGAAAGCGGCGTTGCGGTGGTGCTGGTTACTCATGATACGGAGCTTGCGGCAATGTGCGCCGACAGGTGCGCGCTGCTGTTTGACGGCGAGATATCGGGCGAGAGCGAGCCTATCGAATTCTTCTCCGAAAACTACTTCTACACGACCCCTGTGCGCAGGCTCACGCGCGGCATCAAAGAGGGCATCGTGACGACCGAAAGGAGCGGCTATGGTACGACAGATATGTAAGGATAATTTCCTGCTTGCAATGAAAAGCACACCGCCCACGGCAGACGATCTGGGCATCGCACAGGATCTGCTTGATACGCTTGCGGCGCACTCGCACGAGTGTGTGGGAATGGCGGCGAACATGATAGGCGAGCTTAAGCGCATCATCGTGTTTCAGGACGGTGCAAGGCTCACCGTTATGCTTGACCCTGTGATAAAGTGGCGCTCTCCCAAGACCTACGACACCGAGGAGGGCTGCCTTTCGCATATCGGAACAAAGCCTGTTACGCGCAGCGAGAGCATAGAGGTGGAGTTCCTCGATATGAAGCTTAAAAAGCAGAAAAAGCGTTACAGCGGCTTTACCGCGCAGATAATACAGCACGAATGCGATCACCTTGACGGAATTCTTATATGATTTTGTGCAAAGTGTCGAAAAATGCCGCTTTGAAATCTATACACAAATATGATGATCGCTATTGATTTTTCGCGCAAAATGTGGTAAAATATTTGCAGAAAAACACATGGAGGTATTTGTTATGACAAAGAAATTCGTGATAATCACAGGTATCGTTGCTATCGCTGCTCTTGCCGCAGGTGTTGTTGCATGGCTGCTGACAAGAAACAAGGCTATCGCAGAGTGCCTTGAGGACGACTTCGACGCTATCGAGGACGAGGATATCTACTGCTTTTAATTAAAAAAACTCGCTCCGAAGAAAACTTCGGAGCGAATTTATGTATGGGAGTTATCTATGGCAAAGGAAAAAGAGATAAAAACGAATGCAATGCGCATACTGGATAAGCTGAAAATTCCGTACAGGGTGAATTTCTACGAGTGTGACGAATTCATCGACGGAATGCATATTGCCGATAAGCTCGGGCAGAGCTATGACATCAGCTTCAAGACCCTTGTGACGATGGGAAAGAGCAAGCAGTACTATGTTTTCGCGCTGCCCGTCGATAAGGAGCTTGACATGAAAAAGGCGGCAAAGGCAGTGGGCGAAAAATCGCTTGAAATGGTGGCTGTCAAGGACATCAACGCAGTTACGGGCTACATACGCGGCGGCTGCACTCCGATAGGAATGAAAAAGCTGTACAAGACCGTTATCCATGCGAGTGCGCAGGAGCTGGACGAGATGATCGTCAGCGGCGGCAAGCTCGGCACACAGCTTCAACTGAAGCCCTCAGACCTCGCCAAAGCGTGCAATGCTGTCTTTGAGGATATCATAGTATAAACAAAACGGCTCGATTGTCGAGCCGTTTTTATCATTGGTTTCAGCGCTTCTTCTTTTTAGCCTTCTTAGCGCCTGTAAGCTTCTGAAATTCCAGAGCCTTGTCTACGCTGCCTTCAACCTTAAGCTTGCCTGTAAGATAAGCCGCAACAGCGTCCAGCTTACCTTCGAGGAGCTTGTTGAGGGTCTCCGCAGAAGCGATAAGCTTGCAGTCGTTGTCATAATACTCGTAAGGCTGAACGTCTATAGCGCTGTCGTTGAACTCGATATAGAACGCACCCTCGCCCTCACCAACAATGTCGATCTCCACTGCGAGGTGACCGCTGTAATTGCTTGTGTCGCACTTTGCCATCTCTTTTTTCGCGGTTGCGACGATCTCTTCGTATGTCATGATACACACTCCTTTGTTTTTTGTTTACACATTATTTTACCATGTTTTCACCGTTTCGTCAATAGCCTGCAAATTCTCACTGCCACTTGTATTTTCCGAGGGTATGTGCTACAATAAATATATACCGAAAGGAGCATTGAAATGGACGAAAAAAAGAAGATCCCTGCACCGCAGAAGGACAGCTCCGAGCCGACAGTAGGCGAGCCTACATGGGTAGACGACATGAAACAGGAGCTTGAGGACTACATTGAGGAGCAAGGAATTTATATCAGGCAATAAAATCACGGACAGGCTGAGCCTGTCCTATTTTATTCAATAAGAACAACGGTTATGGGCTTATTCAGCTCACTGCAACGGTCAACCACATATCTTGTTCCGCGCGATTTGCCGTCCCATACCGCTATCACCCTGTCAGCATATTCGATTATTTGCAGGTTACGCTTCAACGGCGCTCCCCTGCCGAAACGCCTGTAGTCGGGGCGGAATTCGGTGTATTTTATGCCGTGCTTCTCGGCATACTCCTTTGCGCAGGTGTCAATCCCCTTTGCGCCGCCGCTGACTATCTCCTCGGTGCTTTTAGGGAGATATTCTCCGAGATCGTCTAACCATAATCTTCTTGAACCGATAACTGCAACTTTCATAAGCTTCTCCTTGTCTTTTTTTGATGTCACTGTGATGTCATTATATCACCATTTCGGTTAAAATGCAATATTTGTGCTAAAATAATGTCACAATAACATCATAAGGCGGTCATAAATATGAAAGATGACGATAATATTATCAGATTTTCTCTTAGAATAGATAAAGATATATTTCAAAAATTCAGATATATTGCGGAGTATAATGCTCGCTCTGCAAACCGTGAACTTGAATTCTATATTAAGCACCGTGTAATGCGCTTTGAGGAAGAACACGGCGAAATAATTATTAAAGAAGATAAAGAAGATTGAACGGACAGGCTGAGCCTGTCCGCTTTTTAGTAGGCGCATGACGTGTCGCGCCCTGTGCGTACCACAAATAATGCGTAGGGCGGAATCCATTTCCGCCCTACGCATTTATACCTAAAGCGGGCGGATATTGAATCCGCCCCTACATTGAAATTATTGATCCTTCACCACATGAACGTCAAGCTGATCGAACGGTATCGAGATACCGTTCTCGATAAACGCGGCTCTCACAGCCTCGGTAGTGGCAAAATAAACGTCCCAATAGTCCTCTGTCCTGCACCACGGGCGCGTAGCGATAACTACCGCGCTTGCGCCATGCTCCAGCATACGAACGGTAGGCTCGGGCTTCTTCAGCACCTTCGGGTTGCTCCGAAGCACCTGCACGAGGATATCGCGCGCCTTTTCGTAGTCGTCCTCGTAAGAAATGGAGAACTTAAGATCAACGCGGCGGGTATCATTGGCGGAGTTGTTCACAACAGTAGCATTCACCGCCTGACCGTTGGGAATGAAAATTGCCTGATTTGAGCCTGAGTCAAGCCTTGTGTGAACTATGGATATCTGCTTTACTGTGCCCTCAACGCCGTTAATGATAATATAATCGCCTATCTTAAAGGGCTTTGTTATCATCAGCACAAAGCCGCCTGCGACATTTGAAAGACTGTCCTGAAGCGCAAGACCTATCGCAACGCCTGCTGTACCGATGACAGTGATCACCGATGTGGTGGGGATCCCAAGCATGGACAGCACCACGATAAGCAGGATAACATCAAGCACTATCTTTATGCACTGCTTGAGGAACTTCGCCGCAGTGAGGTCTACCTTGGACTTGTCAAGCCCCTTGGATATAAGCCACAGCGCGAATTTGCAGGCGATAAGCCCGATTATAAGTACAATTATCGCAAAAAGGATAGTAGGAATAGAGTGAATAATGCCGTCAAGCAGGTCACTGAAAAACTCGCCTATATTGTCAAGCGCCTCCTCGGGCTTTTCAAAAAGCTCATTTACCTTGTCGCCGAGCGTCACCTCGTCAACTGCCTCCTTGGTTACCGCAGCCTCTGCGGCAGAAAGAAATCTTATCATCTAAGAAGCTCCTCCAGACCCTCTACCGCTGCGTCAGCGTCAGACTCGCGGATAAGCACGGAGATCTCGTCAACGCCTGTTGTGATGAGCAGTATCATAGCGTCAATGCGATTGAGCATATTGAACACCTTCGCCGCAAAGCCTGCCTGTGCTTCCATTTCGCTCGTCTTGATGACGATCTTGCGGTTGCCGCTGTTTATCATGGGAGTGATGCCATGCTTCTCCTTAAGCTTCTTCATAGCGGTCAGCAGACGGGGCATATCGTCGTCGCTGAGCGTAAAGCCAAAGCCGAAGCGCTCAGACATGGGCGCTGTCATGGAGATCATGTCGATGTTGATGTCAGCCGCCGCAACGGCTGCAAGAGTGTCCTCCATGATGGTCTTGTAAAGAGGAACGTTGTTGAATGTAACAGCGGAAATGTTTTCGGTTACGATAATACTCATAAATTTCTCCTTTGCATATTCGGACGCGGCAAGCCGTGTCCCTACGATCAATTCTCCTTTATTAAATCGGACATTGCGTACAGTCCTGCTTCGGTCTTGCCTGCAAGGAATACAGCCGCATTAACAGCGCCGACAGCGAATACCTCCTTGGACTGTGCGGAGTGCGAAAGTGTGATGACCTCGTCGCGGCCTGCGAAAATGATGTCATGGTCGCCAACGATAGTGCCGCCGCGGATAGCGTGCATTCCTATCTCGTCGTTGCCGCGCTCCTTGCGGACATTGTGGCGGTCATATACGAAGTGCTTAGAGTTATCAAGCTCTGCGTTTATCGCCTCGCCTATCATGATGGCAGTACCCGAGGGTGCGTCCTTCTTGAGGTTGTGGTGGCGCTCAACGATCTCTATATCAAACTGACCGCCGAGTACCTGAGTTGCCTTCTTTGCAAGCTCAACAAGCAGGTTTATACCAAGCGACATATTGAATGTGAAGAACACAGGTATCTGCGCCGAAGCAGCGGTTATCTGCGCTCTCTCCTCGTCGGAGTAGCCTGTGGTCGCAAGCACCAGCGGAACGTTGTTCATCTTGCCGTAGTTCAGCAGATCAGGCAGTGCCGAGGGGTGCGAAAAATCTATGATAACATCGGGCTTTACGGGGAGATCGAACACCTCGCGGTACACCTCGAAGCCGCCGTAGCTCTCGCCCTTAAGGTCGATACCTGCGATGATCTCGCAGTCGGTGCGGTTATTGCAGATATCGGCAATAACTCTGCCCATCTTTCCGCACGCGCCTGTTATAGCGATCTTTGTCATGTTTTACGTCCTAACCTTTCATTTTACTAAACCGCCGCACCGACGGCTGTCCGTCAGTGCGGCGTATCTTTTTTTACTTTATCTTGCCTACAAGTCCGAGAGCGTCCATCTCAGCACGGAGAGCCGCGATCTGCGCGTCTGTCATGCGGCAGAGCGGAAGTCTGCATTCGCCTGCCTTGAAGCCCATGATGTTCATAGCTTCCTTTACGGGAATGGGGTTTACGTCCATGAACAGAGCCTTTTCAAAGCTGAGTATCTTCTTTGCAATGCCGAGCGCCTCGTCGCGCTTGCCCTCGAGATAAAGCATTACCTCGTCGTGCTTTTCCTTGGGCATAAGGTTTGATGTTACCGAGATAACGCCCTTGCCGCCTACGGAAAGGCAAGGCAGCACTTCGTCGTCATTGCCCGAATAGATGTCAAGATCGGTGTAAGCCGCGATCTGCATCATAAGGCTCATGTTAGCGCTTGCTTCCTTTGTAGCAACGATGTTCTTGTGCTCAGCGCACTCCTTGTAGCAGTCGATGGAAATGCTCATGCCTGTTCTGGAGGGAACGTTGTACAGCACGATAGGAATGTTTACGCTGTCTGCGATAGCCAGAAAGTGCTTTGCAAGCCCTCTCTGTGAGGTCTTGTTGTAGTAAGGAGTTACCTGAAGCAGAGCGTCAGCGCCTACCTTCTCAGCCTCCTTGGACAGCTCCACGGCATAGCCTGTGTCGTTGCTGCCTGTGCCTGCGATGATCGGAACACGCTTTGCGGCGCGCTCTACTGTAAAGCGGATCGCCTCGATATGCTCCTCATCGGTCATGGTGGAGGCCTCGCCCGTTGTGCCGCATACTACGATAGCGTCAATGCTGTTTTCGATCTGAAAATCGATCATTCTGCCGAACTCTTCATAATTGATAGAGCCGTCAGTATTCATGGGGGTCACGATAGCGGTAGCCGCACCTGTGAAAATTGTGTTACTCATGTTAAATACCTCAAATGGTCGTTTTGCATTTAGCATTTTAATTATTCGCGAATAAGGAATGGGGAGAAGCGTGCAGCTTCAAGGCAGACGACCCGACCGGGTACTTTGTGTACGCCGAGCGGTCGTCTAACGCAGAAGATGTGCGTTTATCGCCATTCCGATCAGTCAAAATAGCCCTTTGCTGCGTACAGCTCTGCCATCAGAACCGCGCCGCCTGCTGCGCCTCTCAGAGTGTTGTGAGAAAGGCAAACAAACTTGTAGTCGTACTGTGTATCCTCGCGCAGTCTGCCGATGGAAACTGCCATACCGCCCTCAAGGTTTCTGTGCAGCTTAGCCTGAGGCATATTGTCCTCCTCAAAGTAGTTCAGGAACTGCTTGGGAGCGGAGGGAAGGTCAAGCTCCTGAGGAACGCCCTTGAACTCCTTCCAGATGTTAAGGATCTCTTCCTTGCCGGGCTTGTTCTCGAACTTTACGAATACTGCTGCGAAGTGACCGTTGGAAACGGGAACGCGCAGGCACTGTGTTGTGATGCAGGGGGACTCAGCCTTTACGATCTTGCCGTCCTTGATCTCGCCCCAAACCTTCAGAGGCTCCTGCTCGGACTTCTCTTCCTCGCCGCCGATATAGGGAATGAGGTTGTCGACCATCTCGGGCCATGTTTCAAATGTCTTGCCTGCGCCCGAAATTGCCTGATATGTACAAGCGAGAACGTCCTTGATGCCAAACTTTCTCAGAGGAGAAAGAGCGGGAACATAGCTCTGGATAGAGCAGTTGGACTTAACGGAGATGAAGCCGCGCTTTGTGCCGAGGCGAGCCTTCTGAGCCTCAACGATAGCCATGTGCTCGTCGTTGATCTCGGGGATTATCATGGGAACATCGTCTGTGAAACGGTGTGCGGAGTTGTTGGACATAACAGGGCACTCAGCCTTTGCGTACTTCTCCTCGAGAGCCTTGATCTCGTCCTTCTTCATATCAACTGCGCAGAATACGAAATCAACCATACCTGCGATCTCTTCAACGTCTGCGGAAGCGTCCTTTACGATGATGTCTGCCATGCTTGCGGGCATGGGAGTATCCATGAACCATCTGTCACCTACTGCGTCCTTATAGGTTTTACCTGCGGAACGGGGAGATGCTGCGAGAGCAACTACATTGAACCAGGGGTGGTTCTCAAGCAGCGTTGCAAAACGCTGACCTACCATACCTGTTGCACCGATGATGCCGACATTATACTTTTTCATAGCTGTGTCCTTTCCTGTCCGATTTTCGGACTCTGTTTATTTTTGGGCTTTGCCCTTTTTTACATAAAAATTGCCGATGAGGTTTCTTCATCGGCTTGTAATATGCTGGTAAGCTTGCAATCATATAATTGGATAGCTCTCCATCAGACAAAGTCGATGACAATCGTACGCTTGTTCAACGGACGACCAGATGATGCACACGGCGGAATGTACACTCTTCGGCGGTTAGCCTTTCACGCTCCGATCTCCGTCGATCATAATGGAAACGCTACTGATCTGTTCCGCACCTCTATCACATCGGTTATTTCCGATATGCTTTATTTTATCATATATAAGAATGTTTGTCAACAGTTATTCAGCTAAATATTATCAAAATTCGACCTCTATTTTGTTGAAATTGTTGTGATGTGTCAATTGAAAAGCCACCGCAGATGTGGTACAATATATAATGAGTTATTATGTATTTGTAGGGACACAGCTTGCCGTGTCCGTTAACAATGCGATCTCAGATCGGGCACGGCGAGCCGTGTCCCTACAGAATTAACGGAGAATGATATATGTTAAAATCAGAATTCTACTACGACCTTCCCGAAAGGCTCATTGCACAGACCCCTGTTGAGCCGCGCGACAGCTCGCGATTGATGAAGGTTGACCGCGAAACAGGCGAAATTACACACGACCGCTTTTATAATATATGCGACTACCTCAAAAAGGGTGACTTGCTCGTTATGAACGACAGCCGCGTGTTCCCTGCACGACTTTACGGCACAAAGCGCGGAACAGGCGCAAATGTTGAACTGCTGCTGTTAAAGCGCCGCTCCCTCACCGACTGGGAATCCATGGTGCGCCCGGGCAAAAAGCTTAAGGCAGGCGCTGTTGTGGACTTCCCCGAGGGACTTTCCTGCGAGGTGCTGGAAACAGTCGAGGAAGGCAACCGAGTAGTCCGCTTTTCATTTGAGGGCGATTTCTTTGATATCCTTGACCGCATAGGTCAGATGCCGCTGCCGCCCTACATCACCGAAAAGCTTGAGAAAAAAGACCGCTACAACACCATCTACTGCCGCGAAACAGGCAGCGCTGCGGCTCCCACAGCAGGACTGCATTTTACTGACGAGGTATTCGCAAAGCTTGCCGAAAAGGGTGTTGATACGGCTTATGTGACGCTGCACGTAGGACTTGGCACATTCCGTCCCGTAAAGGAGGACAATATCCTTGACCACAAGATGCACGTTGAGCATTTCTCTATCCCCGAGGAAACCGCAAGAAAAATTGCCGAGTGCAAGGCTCGCGGCGGCAGGGTCATTGCAGTAGGCACGACCTCCTGCCGCACACTGGAATCCGCCGCCAATATGAGCGAAAACGGCGAGATAACCGCCTGTGCCGCTGATACGGGAATTTTCATCTACCCCGGCTACACCTTCAAGGCGATAGACGGACTTATCACAAACTTCCACCTGCCCGAAAGCACGCTTATAATGCTTGTCAGCGCTTTCATGGGCAAGGACAAGACGATGAATGCCTATAAGGTCGCTATCGAAAACGAGTACAGATTTTTTAGCTTTGGCGACTCTATGGCTATTCTGTAAGGAGAATAACATGACCAAAAAGAGGCTCGTTATCATAGTTATCGCGGCTGTACTGCTGCTTGCCGTTATTGCCGCATTCATTGACATCGGCAGAGTAAAAAGCGGTGAGGCTCCGCTGCTGTGCATAAGCACGGACGGCGCGCATTACATCGGGCTTGGCTACGGATTTTATATAGAATTTCCGCCTGTATATGCAGGAACAGATAACGGCTCATATATCTTTTATATTATGGGAATACCTGCCGTGAACAGGCTTGTAAACTGAGGTAAAAATGCTGAACATAATAAGACCCACGCTCCCAGAGCGCTGCCGTATAATATGCGTCAGCGATATACACACGCACTGGAGGGAGCTTGACAGGCTGCTGGAGCAGTGCAGCTATAAAAAAGGCGAGGACTTTCTCTTTATCCTCGGAGATATACTGGAGCGCGGCAAGGACAACATCGCGGCACTGCGCTATACAAGGGCGCTTTGCAAAAACGAGCGCGTTTACATCATCTGCGGCAACAACGATACTTACGTTACAGGGCTTGCGCTACGCTATGATGACGAGAAGTTCTTGGAACGTTTCAATGCGAAGTCGGAATGCTGCTTCGGTGAGATGGCAAAAACGCTTGGCATAGAGGATTTTTCCAAGGATACTGCGGCTAAACGCAAGGCAGTGTACGAGGCTTACAAGGACGATATCGACTTTATCCATGCGCTCCCCGAGCTCATAGAAACCGAGGACTTCATCTTCGTTCACGCAGGCATTCTCGACAAGCCTGACTGGGAAAACTGCGAGCAGTATGATGTTATGCTGATAAAGCGTTTTGTGGACAAGGCTCACCGATCCCCCAAGACCGTTATCTGCGGTCACTTCCCCACCTACGCTATCGGACGTCAGAACGACAATCTGCCGATATTCGATAATGAAAGGCGCATAATAGACATAGACGGCGGTGCGGGCGTGAAGCCTGCGGCGCAGATAAATGCACTGATAATCGAAAGGGACGGCAGCAAGCACAGCTATCATACCGAATTTCTGCCCATTGGAGAGGCTAAGACCGTCGTTGCAGACCACAAAGGCAGCGAGGGCTGGATATATGCGGATTTTGAGCAGCACCGCTTTGAGCGCGTGGACGAGCCTGCGCCCGATGGTTTTGCGGTGTTCAGGAACCTCGACACAGGCGAAAAGGGCGTTGCACCCTACTGCATGAGCGGCGAATGGGGCAATATTCTGCACGTATGGGGAAATCTCAACGCATTCCCGAGCGTACAAAAAGGCGAGCCGATATGGACATTCGCAGAATACGGCGATTACTGCTGGTGCATTACGGCGAGCGGAAGCGTCGGCAACGTTCCAAAGAAAATAATAGGAGATTAAATATATGCTTTACGAACTCAAAAAACAAGAGGGTCGCGCGCGCCGCGGTGTTTTCCATACTCCCCACGGCGATATCGAAGCTCCCTTTTTCATGAATGTCGGCACTGCCGCAGCTATAAAGGGTGCGATATCCTCCGTTGACCTTAAAGGACTTAAAACACAGGTAGAGCTTTGCAATACCTATCACCTGCACCTGCGCCCCGGCGATGATGTTATCTACAAAATGGGCGGTCTGCATAAGTTCATGAACTGGGATAAGCCTATCCTCACCGACAGCGGCGGCTTTCAGGTGTTCTCGCTTTCTTCACTCAGAAAGATAAAGGAGGAGGGTGTGTATTTCGCCTCGCATATTGACGGCAAGCGCATCTTCATGGGACCCGAGGAAAGTATGCGTATCCAGTCGCACCTCGCATCTACTATCGCTATGGCGTTTGACGAGTGCATCGAAAACCCTGCGCCCTACGACTACGTTAAGCAGTCGGTAGCCCGTACCACACGCTGGCTGCAGCGCTGCAAGGACGAGATGGCAAGGCTAAACGCTGACCCAACTACGATAAACAGACAGCAGCTACTGTTTGGAATAAATCAGGGCGGAACATTTGATGATATCCGCGTGGAGCACATGAAGACTATCCGCGAAATGGATCTTGACGGCTACGCTGTGGGCGGTCTTGCAGTAGGCGAGCCTGCCGAGGTGATGTACCATATCCTTGACGAGGTGCTTCCCTACGCGCCCGAGAACAAGCCGCGCTACCTCATGGGCGTCGGTACTCCGTCCAACATAATCGAGGGCGTTTACCGCGGTATTGATATGTTCGACTGCGTAATGCCCAGCCGCAACGCGCGCCACGCTACCGTATTCACATGGGGCGGCATTATGCACGCCACAAACGAGTGCTACAAGCTGGACGAGCGTCCTCTTGACCCCGAGTGTGACTGCCCTACCTGCCGCAATTTCAGCCGCAGCTATATCCGCCACCTGTTCAAGGCAGGCGAGCAGCTTGCGGGAAGGCTCGCGGTACAGCACAACCTCTACTTCTACAACACCCTCATGGAGCGCATCAGAGAGGCGCTTGACGAGGGCAGATTTGAGGAGTTCAGGAACAAGTATTCGCCGCTGCTGGCGAGGAAGCTGAAGGGAAATGAGGAATAAAAAAACAAGACCTGAGAAGTGATTCTCAGGTCTTTTGTTAGTCAATAAGCAGTATTACATTTCGGGGAATGTGACCCGCCGTTTTGCGACTTGCGCATATCGCGATATATCCAAAGGCGGAGTTCGCTGTCGGGCGTTCCCGACTTAAAAAAACATTCCCTCAACAAACGTCTTTATGCCAAGACAGACGAGCACCGCGCCACCGAGCAGCGACGCCTTTGCTCCGAGGAGCTGACCGAACTTAACTCCGCCGAGTACTCCGATAAGGCTTATCACGAATGTCACAATGCCGATGAAAAGCACTGCTGGAACGATATTCACGCTCATTGCAGCAAAGCTTACGCCGACCATCAGCGCGTCAATGCTGGTTGCAACAGCCTGTATCATGATAGCAGGGATTCCGGGTTCTTTAAGAAGCTCCGCTTCCTCGCCCTTTTTCTTTGCTCTGATCTCGCCAATGCTCTCGATTATCATCTTGCCGCCGATTATACCAAGCACCACAAGCGCGATTATAGGCGCATAGCCTGTGATGAACTCGGCAAAAGCCGAGCCTAAAAAGTAGCCGATAAGCGGCATTCCGGCCTGAAAAACACCGAACATAAGCGCGGCGAACACCGCCTTTTTCTTGTTCTTGATGACTGTGCCGTTGCCGATAGATACGGCAAATGCGTCCATCGAAAGTCCCACAGCGATCAGAAAAAGCTCTACAAATGACATTTTTTTATCCTCCGTTTTCTCGGATAGCACCCTCATACTATGATGCTATCTTATGCTTGTCCGCAATAAAAAAGACCCAGCGCTTGGTAAAACCATGCCTGAGTCGTTTATTTAAACATCATCATGCATAGCTATCCCTTAAGCTACACATGAGTCTTGCTGATTAAGACAAGCCAGACCTTTCGGTCAGTATGTTGACTTGCCGCGCATTGCGCCGCTACTCCCCCACGGGTATTTTTATCGTTGTTTTATTTTAACACATAAATATGGTTTTGTCAATACCTTAAACAAAAATCCCCGAGGCAAGCCTCGGGGATCGGAAACCGTCGAAAAAACCGGCTAAAAAGCGTGCTTTGCGGTAAAGATCAGGTTTTGTGATAATTACGTTCTCAGCTTGAATATGCCGATAAGCTCCTTCAGCATTGCAGACTGACCCGACAGCTCCTCTGCTGCCGCTGCGGTCTCCTCTGCTGTCGCGGAGTTGTTCTGTACAACTGCGGAGATCTGATCCACGCCGACAGTGACCTCGTTGATGGAGTTTGCAGCCTCCTGCGATGCGTTTGCGATCTTCTCGTTGATAACAGCAACCTGACCTGCTGCGTCAGCAACATTTTCCATCTTGTGGGCTACCTCGGTAACCAAGCCGCTGCCCCTGCCGATGGCTGTTACTGTATTCTCAATGAGGGCAGTGGTGTTCTGCGCAGCCTCTGCGGACTTGCCCGCGAGGTTTCTTACCTCGTCAGCAACTACCGCGAAGCCCTTACCTGCCGCGCCTGCTCTTGCAGCCTCTATAGCGGCGTTGAGAGCAAGGATATTTGTCTGGAATGCAATATCCTCGATAGTCTTGATGATATCCTGTATCTGTGCAGCAAAGCCGTTGATCTCGTTCATAGCGTCAACAAGCTCGTTCATCTTGCCGCTTGCCTCGCCCATTTCAGCGCCTGCGTCGTTGGTCTTATCGCGCGCATTTGTGGACTCAACAGCATTTGCCGCGATCATTTCATTGATAATGCTGATAGTAGCAGAAAGCTCCTCGATAGAGGAAGCCTGCTCGGTAGCGCCCTGAGAAAGAGCCTGTGCAGCGGAAGCCACCTGATCCGAGCCGCTTGCGACCTGATTGGAAGAAACACCGATCTGTGCAATGATATCATTAAGTCCGCGCACGAACTTACGCAGAGAAGTGAGGATATTCTCGAAGATACCCGAGTACATTTCTTTCTGCTGAGTATGTACATCAAGATTGCCCTGAGCGATCTCGCTGAGAATATAGTCGATATCACCTACGACTGCCTTGGTGCGGGTAGTCAGCATTCTCATAGAATCCGCAAGCTCGCCTATCTCGTCCTTGGAGCGGTATTCTATGTTTACATCAAAGTTGCCATGAGCCATCTTTTCAGAGGCGTTGCGTACATCTTTCAGTCCGTTCAGTATATTCTTTGTAATTAAGATAGAGAGTACATTGCCGACAGCAATGGCAACAACAGTGAGCACAGCAATGATAATAGCAGTAACGGAAGCCCTGTTTACAGATTCCCTGTGCAGCTCATCTGCCTTATCGCCTTCATGCGCCTGAATATTGTTTACAGCAGACTGGATATTCTGCAGCTCAGGCATAAGCTCGTTCTTGTAGACCTCATAAGAAGCAGTTGTATCGTGATCAAGCGCGCTTGTTTCAAAATGCGCCAAAGCAGTCTTTACCTTTACAACCGAATCCTCTATTATTTTTACATCAGCCATGTCACCGGAGTAGCACTGCTTCAGCTCTGCTGCGGCAGCGCTTATCTTTTCGATATATTCGGAAGCCTCGGCAAGGCACTCCTTTGCCTCGGTGATGTCAGAAGTGGACGACGCCTTCAGCATATCCTTTGCTGTAATGTTTATATCCAGCACCATTTCATCTGCAAGCTGAACATCAGCAAAAGACTCGCTGTAAAACTCGTCTATAAGCCCGCCGACGGTCTGAAACGCAGTAAATGCAAAAACAGCGATGATCAGCATCAGCACATTGATTGTACCAAACGCTATCAGCAACTTCTTCGATACCTTTAAATTCTTCATAACAACTTTCCTTTCCAAAGGGTATTATGGAATTAACCGTACATTGACGCAGTAACCTTTTTTATCCTTATCCTGTAAGTTATTGTCATAAATGCACAAATTTATGCAACAAAGCAATAAAAAACTTGCAAATTCCATATAAAAATTATAACTCAATGAACGACTTTTGTCAATAACTTTTTTGAAAATTAAAACATCAAAAACAAAAGATGTTGAAATATGCTGCGAAATCGGTTATAATGATAATGATGATAAAAACAGACAACAAGGAGTAGATAATGAGCCTTTGTCCACACTACAAAAAATGCGGCGGCTGCCAGCTTCAGAATATGACCTACGAAAAGCAGCTAAGCTTCAAGCAGGTCAGAGTAATACGGCTTTTAGGCAAATTCTGCCATGTAGATGAGATCATCGGAATGACTGAGCCGTACCATTACCGCAACAAGGTGCAGGCTGCATTCGGCATGAAGAACGGAAAGATCATTTCGGGAGTTTACCAGTCCTCCACCCACAACATCGTCCCTGTTGACGACTGCCTCATTGAGGACGAGATCGCCGATAAAATAATCGTTACTATCCGAAAGCTCGCTGCAAGTTTCAAGATGAAGCCCTTCAACGATGTTACCATGAAAGGCTTTCTGCGCCACGTTTTGGTAAAGCGCGGCTTTCTCAGCGGGCAGATAATGGTGGTGCTGGTAACGGCTTCGGGAGCGTTCCCGTCGCAGCGCTCGTTTGTAAACGCGCTGTTGCAGCGTCACCCCGACATAACCACGATAGTGCGCAACATCAACGACAAGCACACCAGCCTTGTACTGGGCGAGCGAAGCGAGGTGCTGTACGGCGACGGCTACATTGAGGAACAGCTCTGCGGACTTACATTCAGAATAAGCCCGAAGTCCTTTTATCAGATCAACCCCATTCAGACCGAGGTGCTGTACAACAAGGCAGTCGAGTTTGCGGCTCTCACGGGCAGCGAACGCGTTATCGACGCTTACTGCGGCACAGGCACTATCGGACTTATCATGGCGAAAAAGGCAGGCGAGGTCATCGGCGTAGAGCTAAACAAGGACGCTGTCAAGGACGCAAAAAACAACGCTGCCGCAAACAAAGTCAGCAACATTCGGTTCTTCTGCGGCGACGCAGGCAAATTCATGGTGGAGATGGCACAGGCAGGCGAGAAAGCCGACGTAGTCATTACCGATCCGCCGCGCGCAGGCTGTAGCCTTGACTTCCTCAGAAGCCTTATAAAGCTCGCCCCGAAGCGCGTTGTGTACGTTTCCTGCAACCCCGAAACGCTGGCGCGTGACCTCGGCTTTCTGACGCGCAAGGGCTACAAGGCAACGAAGATACAGCCCGTGGATATGTTCCCGTTTACGGAGCACGTTGAAACGGTAGTATTATTGTCCAAACTGAAATCAACACATCATATTGAGGTTGAACTGAAAACGGACGAACTTGATTTGACCTCTGCTGAGAGCAAGGCTACTTACGATGAAATTAAGGCTTATGTTAAGGAACATACAGGCTTGACAGTGTCTTCTCTGAATATTGCTCAGGTGAAGCAGAAATGCGGTATCATTGAGCGTGAGAATTACAACAAGGCGAAGTTAAAGGATTCCAGACAGCCGAAGTGTCCGAAAGAGAAAGAAGAGGCAATAATAAAAGCTTTAGAGCATTTTAGAACGGTTTAGCGTTTTAATCCGTTATTTATTTCTGATATGTTATTTGATAAGAGGGTTTTCTGAAAAAACGATTATTTAAAAATATATTAGCGCGAATTTTTTAAAACCTATTGACAAAAATAATTATTTGTGTTAAAATAACGGTGTTACGTAACAATGTTATGCGAGGGGGGTCGCCTTATGGCACACGATAAAGAAACCCGCGAAAAGCTTATCGAAAGTGCAAAGACAGAATTTATGGGAAAAGGCTACAATAAAGCTTCTTTGCGTACAATATGCGCTAATGCGGGAGTTACAACGGGTGCGCTTTATTTCTTCTTTGAAGATAAAGCAGACCTTTTCAAAGCAATCGTCGGCAAGCCGGTTGATGAACTTTTTGAAATTATGCAGTCGCATTTTGACGAGGATGACGAAATCATTATGAGTCCCGATTATGACGCTAATGAAGATGACCACAGCGAGGTTGCCCAGAAGCTTATTCATCATATCTACAGTAATTATGACGCCGCAATACTTCTGCTTACAAAGTCACAGGGGTCGGAGTATGAAAATACGGTTGATAAAATAGTTGATTTTACCGAAAGCAAAAGCGTTGAAATGATGGAGAAAATCGCTGAACGCAAGGGCAAAAACAAAAAGGTCAACAAATATATGCTTCATCTTGTAATTCATCTTATGGTTGACTCTTTTGTCCACCTTGTAACACATGAGCCCGATGAAAAGAAGGCTCTTGCGAATATAAAGAAGGTCTTTAAAATGACTATGCACAACTGGACGGAAACTGTCCTTGACTGATAAAGTAAACCGCATAATGCGGTTTATTTTACGAACATAACATAACACTGTTATGTTATGTGAATAGAGGTAATTTTGCCGGAAGGCTTTTTTAAATAACAATCACATAACATCGTTATGTAAATACGGAGGTAATATTATGTATCTTGAAATCAAAGACGTAAAGAAAAGTTATGGAAACGACTCAAGCTTCATACAAGTGCTTAAAGGAGTTACAACGGGACTTGAAAAGGGTCAGATGTGCGTAATTCAAGGCACAAGCGGCAGCGGCAAGTCCACTCTGCTCAACTGTATAGGCGGTCTTGACACAATGGACAGCGGCTCGGTAAAGGTTGACGGAAAGGAGATTTTCGGCTTAAAGCCTGACGCACTTTCTGACTACCGCCGCGATAATCTCGGCTTCATTTTCCAGTTCTATAACCTTGTGCCGAATCTGACGGTGCGTGAAAATATTCTTGTCTGCGAATATCTTGCGGAAAATCCTCTTAATGTTGACGAGCTTCTTGAAACCCTCGGGCTTACCGAGCATCAGAACAAATTTCCCTCCCAGCTTTCGGGTGGGCAGCAGCAACGATGCGCTATAGCAAGAGCATTGGTTAAAAATCCGAAGCTTCTTCTCTGCGACGAGCCTACGGGTGCGCTGGACAGTAAAACCTCCCGCGATATTCTTATACTGCTTGAAAAAATCAACGAAAAATACGGCACGACAATGCTTATAGTAACCCATAACAATTCTATAAAGAATATGGTGCATAAGGTAATAATCGTCAAGGACGGACTTGTCAAGAAAGAATACATAAATGAAACAAGAGTTCCTGCTTCTGAACTGGAGGATTTATAATGAATAAGGTGCTTAATAAAAGAATACTCCGTGATCTTAAAGCAAATTTTGCCCGTTATCTTGCGCTTTTGCTGATGATAATTGCGGGTATGTTTATCGTTATTGCCGTTGTAGGCGCAGCAGAAACAATCATAGCGGGAACAACAAGAATGGCGGAACAAAATAAGGTTGAGGAAGGGCAGTTCAGCGTTTTCCTCCCCCTTACGGAAGAGCAGGAAAAGGAGCTTACCGACAGCGGTATAACGCTCGAGAGAATGTTCTCTGCTGATATGGATATGGCAGACGGCTCAGCCTTGCGCCTTATGAAGGTTCGTAAGAAAATTAATCTTATTAATGTTGATATCGGCGCTGTTCCCACAAAAAACGGCGAGGCTGTAATTGAAAAGCGTTACAGCGAGGAACACGGAATTTCCGTAGGCGACATTATTGAAATCGGAGGCGTAAAGCTTACCGTAACGGGCATCGGAACAGTTCCCGAATATGATATGCCTATAGGAAAGCTCTCCGATACCGCTGTAGAAAGCAGCCTTTTCGGACTTATCTTTGTAACAGATGAACAATATGACGAAATATTATCCCTTAATCCCGTTGTCGAGGAATACTGCTACGCTTATCATCTCAACGACAAGCTTACACATGATGAATTGAAAGAAAAAATCAAAGCGCTTGAATTTGATTATACCGAGGTTGAGGACAAATATTTCCGTGAAATGCTTGATGAAACTCTTGGAAGAAAAGAGGATTTGCAGGAGGGAATCAGTGAGCTTTGCGACGGTGCGAAGGAGCTTTCCGACGGACTTTCGGAGCTTACGGAAAACAATACAGACCTTAAAAACGGCACAAATGAGATTTTTGACGCTTTTCTTGCGCAGGCAAGCTCCGCACTGGCGGCAGCGGGCGTAACGGAAGAGCTTACCGCAGAAAATTATGCCGAGGTGCTTGATAATTATTATGAGCTGACGGGTATGACCGTATTTACCGATACCAAAGCCTCTCTTGACAGCGTAAAAAAGTATTCAGAGGGCATAGATGAATATACCGACGGTGTTGGAAAGGCTTATGACGGTTCTGCAGAATTATACGATGGTACAGCAGAACTTAAGGAGGAAACCGACAAGCTCCTTGACGAATTCTTTGAGGTCGATATTGACAACCTTACTTCCTTCCTCAAGGCTGAGGATAACCCCCGAATACTTGCAGCTGCCATCGACCTTGAAATGAACAAGACTGTCGGTCTTGCGGCAGGAGTAATCTTAATGATACTTTTTACCTATGTAATTTCGGTTTTTGTAATTCATCAGATTCAGCGTGAAAGCAGTGTTATCGGTGCACTTTATGCTCTCGGCGCTAAGAAAAAAGACCTTATCCGTCACTACATAACCCTGCCGACAATTATCTGCTTCATCGGTGGACTTATCGGTTCAGGCATAGGTTTCAGCGATGCAGGTATAGTATGGCAGATGGCAGACAGCTATAGCTATTTCTCTATTCCCGATATGCCGCCTGAATATCCGATGTATCTTATTATTTACGCGGTTGTAATGCCTCCCATTATTTCGGCGACGGTAAATTATGTTGTTATCAATAAGCGTCTTTCGCGAACAGCCTTGTCCCTTATCCGAAACGAGCAGAAAATCAATCACCGCAGTAAAGTAAACCTCGGAAATATGGGCTTTATCAGACGTTTCCAGATACGTCAGATGCTACGCGAAGCAAGAACAGGCATTACTGTTATTTTCGGTATGTTTATCTGCCTGCTTGTATTTATGCTTGGTATGAACTGTTATGTGCTTTGCAATAACATCAAGCTTGAAAACACGCGTGATACAAAATACGAGTATATGTATACTCTGAAATATCCCGAAAAAACCGTACCCGAAAATGCAGAAGCTTGTTATATAGAAGCGCTGTCTAAGTCAAATATGGGTTATACTCTTGACGTAAATATTATCGGTATTGATGATGATAACAAGTATTATTCCGCTGTTCCCGTAAAGGGCAGAAGCAGCATCGTTGCTTCCTCTGCCGCTGCGCAGAAATATAAGCTTTCTGTCGGCGATAAGCTTATTTTAAGCGATACGGCAAACGATATGGATTACGCGTTTACTGTTGAAGATATTTCCGAGTACTCTATAGGACTTACAGTATTTATGGATATTGACAGTATGCGTGAGCTTTTCGGCAAGGACGAGGATTATTACAATATGCTCCTTTCGGACAGCGAGCTTGATATTGAAAGCGGAAGAATTTACTCCGTTACAACAAAGGCGGATATAGAAAAGTCGGCATCGGTTTTCGTAGACCAGATGAGAGGAATGTTCACAATGATGATAGGAATGTCGATTATCATTTTCTGTGTTGTAATGTATCTGATGATGAATGTAATGATTGACCGTGCGTCTTTCGGGATTTCACTGGTTAAAATCTTCGGCTTCCGTACAAAGGAAATACGCAGGCTTTATCTTAACGGAAACGCGATAATTATAGCCGCAGGCGCAGTTATTTCCGTACCTCTTTCAAAGGCGATTATGGACGGAATATATCCATTCTTCATAGCACAGAATGCCTGCGGAATGAATCTTGAATTCCCGTGGTATATTTATGCCGCTATATTCGGCGCAATAATTATCTTCTACCTTTTAGTAAGCACGATTTTGGTCGGCAAGCTGAAAAAAATCACACCTGCCGAGGTGCTTAAAAACAGAGAATAATATAAAAAGATAGGAACGCTGTGCTTTTGACAACGTTCCTATCTTTTTTAAAAGTATAATCGCACATACTTCCGCCTCTGCCTATCTGCTCTGTATACAAAAACTGCGTCTCGGAAGTTTGCTGTAAAGAATATCATCCACCTTACAGAACACTGCCGTCATTTCGGGCATACAGTATCTGCTGAATATCTGATGGTAAATACAACTGTGTGTTACCATTGAAAAAGTATCCCTTGGGAACTTCGGGAATTCTACATCCCAGCCATAACCAAGTGTATTCTTGAATTTTATCGGCATGGATATTTTCAAGAAGGCTACAAACCGACTGTTGCAAGCGATGTTATCAGATTACATAAATGACTGTAGTTTTTTGAATCGGCATATTCCGAAAATTCCTTAATAAGCCGTGTCATTAAAGCTGTCAGTCGGAGTTGTTTGTCTTAATTCAATTTGTTGTAAAAGTCTTTGAATCTGTTTTTTGCAATCATTTTTTGAGGAATATAAGTTTTTTCATAGTTTTCTCCTTAAAAAATCAACACAATAATTCCTGCAATAACTGCACCGCCGACTATCCATACAAGCGTGAGGGAAAGTCGCTTTTTAAGCACCTGTTTCCATGTCTTAACATACGGAATATCCGCTGTGCCTTTTATTATCCACAGCTTAATGTTACCTACCCAGAGCCTGTCTATAACGATTCCGTCATACCGGTTCATAACCTCAAGAAACAGAACAGCCTGCAAATATGCTGTTCCAAAATCTGATACACCGTTCCATAAACCGGTTATCAGAACAAGCGCAGTGAGCATTACAAGATAAAATGCCGTCGTAAATTGCTGACCTTTTCTCTGGTCGTGAGCACGAGAGCAAACGCACGCTCTTTTACAGGCTTCGAGCATAGCTAAGTGTCCGATATTCGGTGCAGGAATGTACGGCAATAAAAGTATCAAACACAAGAAAGACGGTACAAAATATAAGGATTTCTTTTACTACGGCTTGATGAAATGATTGCTGAGTCTTAACGAAAACTTTTGGCACACACTTAGCAAATAATATAATATTCTCACAAAAAAACAGATGTTATAATTGAGGTGAGAAAAATGAAATGGAACACAAAATGCAAATTATGCTTGCTCCCCAGCTTAATCGGTACAGCAATATTCTTTGTAATTCCGTACGTAAGAGTGTTGTATTATTCGCTGATATACAATTTATCCGTATCGGGATAACTTTTAGCAATCAGTCCCTCTAGTTCAATCAAGAACTTCTTTTCATCATCACACATTGCAATTCTCATATATGCTACCGTCCTTATAAATTGTTTGTCGATATATGTGCATATTATAATCATTATAGCTTAATCTGTCAACAATTTCAAGTCTAATAAGCCTGCAGGAACTCCCTGTGGGCATATTTTTTGTGTTTTTACTCAATTTCCGCTCAATTTCCACACAATGCCTTTTCCGCCCCAAAGGAGTATACTTGAATTACGGCGAAACGCTATCGGACTTGCCGGCAGCGATAGCAAGTATGCCGAATAAGTATATCGAAAGGATAATGCGTTTGACAGATAGAAGATATGAACCGCTTTGCGAGCATACCGAAAAGGTCGGTAATATCACCTTTATCGTAAGTTCCTTTGCGGACAGCACAGCAGAAAAGAAACCCGAACAGCTCATTTTGCAGCTGCTCGAAAACAAGATAAACAATGAAAACATGGAGGAATCAGCATGAAAGAATTAAGAAACGGAATAAAGATTATCGGTATCGACCACGGCTACGGCAACATCAAAACCGCCAACACCGTAACCCCCACAGGTATTACAGCCTACACCACCGAGCCGACCTTCGGCGGCAACATTCTTGTATATGACGGAATGTACTATCGTATGGGCGAAGGTCATAAGCCCTTTGTTGCAGACAAGTCTACCGACAACGACTTCTACCTTTTTACCCTTATGGCTATCGCCCGTGAGCTTTCACAGCAGGGCATTTCAGAAGCGGAAGTCCATATCGCCGCAGGTCTGCCCCTGACTTGGGTAAAAACCCAGCGAGAGGATTTCAGAAGCTACATTACACGAAACAATGATGTGCGCTTTGTTTACCGAGATAAGCCGTATCATGTTAAAATAGTAGGCTGTTCGGTTTATCCGCAGGGTTACACTGCCGTAATTGACAGGCTTCATGAAATGATAGGAGTTAATATGCTTGCGGATATCGGCAACGGCACAATGAACGTTATGTATATCAACAACAAAAAGCCTGTCGAAAGCAAGTGCTACACGGAAAAGCTGGGTGTAAACCAGTGCGTAATCTCTGCCAAAAATGCGGTTATGGACAAGCTGGGTGTGAAGATTGATGATACCATCATTGAACAGGTTATACGCTTCGGCAATGCGGATATTTCGGAAAAATATCTTAACTGCATTACCGAGGCTATCCGTGAATACTGCTCGGAAATCTTTGAAACGCTCCGCAAGTATGAGTACAATCCCGAACTTATGCGACTGTATGTTACAGGCGGAGGCGGCTGTCTTATCAAGAATTTCGGTGAGTACGACGAGACGGTAGTGTTATTGTCCAAGCATTCTCCCAAGCAGCATAACGAGATCGAACCGAAGCCAAAACAGCTTGATCCGAACGTCGGAAAAGGCAAAGCGGACTTACAATAATATCAAGTAAAAGACAACCGCCTGCAAGGCATTTGTAACCTTGCAGGCGGTCGTGTTTATTTCCGAGTGATCCTTTACTGTCAGCGAACAAGACTTCCCGCGCATTAAAGCACCGTATTACTCCTTTTCGGAAACGATCATAAGCTGAATACCATTATCCGAAGACGGGCTTCCGCTGAAATCCGAATAGCTTTCGCAGATCTTCATACCGAGAGCAGAGTATATCTCACCGACCTCATCAAGAGTATATAGCCTTATGGTATTGCCCTCCTCCATTTTCGGATAAGACAGCTTCTCGCCATAAGGAAAATCAAGCTGTCCGTAAATAAGCGTTTTTGTATCGCTGTCCCATTCAAAATTTGATAATGTCAGACACTTCTCTCCCGCGTCCCACATCTTACAAGGAAAATGCGTTGCTGCATAGCTTCCGTTCATAATATCCATGAAATGCTTGCCGCCGCTTTTTAAAGCCTTTGAAACAGTTTTAAAAATCTTGAGATTTTCCTCGTCGTTTTCAAGATAGCCTACTGCGCCGTCCGCCATATTCAATACAACATCAAATTCATTTTCAAAATCCACATCACGAATGTCACAGCACAAAAACCGAGCGCTCAGCTTTTCTTTCTCTGCCTGCCGCGAGGCATAGCTTATGTAGTCGGGCGTAATATCAACTCCCACTACCTCAAAGCCTCGCCTTGCAAGCTCAAGTATATGTCTGCCAAAACCACAGGCAAGGTCGAGTATCCTTTCACTGCCGTTAAGCTTAAGCTTTTCTATAAGAAAATCCACCTGCCGCGTTGTGTCCTCGACCCACGATTGATCCTGTATATCAAGCGTCCAGATCTTTTTATACCAGTCACTTTCCATTGGTTTCATATTATTCCCCCTTTTTTTAATGCGTCTGCGCTTCTTACATACTTAATATTATCGGTTGCTTCAGACGATGTATTTCATCGTTACCTCGATTCTTGCAATCCTTATTCCGCCAGCCGTTCAAGCTCATCTGCCATAATGCTGATATCCTTGACCATCTCGCTCAACATCTGCGTTTCCGCACTATTCTCCTGTATAGCCGCCGCAACATGCTGAACAGCGCCGCAGTTGTTTTCCACATTGCCGCTGACACTCACCAGCTTTTCCGAAACATTTCTGCCGCTTTCCGAAACGCTCTCGATAACCTTGTTCATATCTGAAATATTCATTGAAATTTCGCTGTTGGACTCGCTGATCTGCACCGCCGAATTTTTCATCTGCTCCATATTATTCAAGCCTTCAAGAGTAAGATCAGTGCTGTTATCCATAGCCGAAACCGCTATCGAAATATTTTGAGTTACACTGGTAATGATCTCGCTTATCTCCGCCGCCGCACGATTGGTCTGCTCCGCTAAATTCTTAGTTTCCAGCGCAACTACCGAAAAGCCCTTTCCTGTTTCGCCTGCACGGGAGGCCTCTATAGACGCATTTAAAGCGAGAATATTCGTTTTCATCGAAATATCGGTGATCACCTTTGCGATCTTTTGGATCTGTGCAGATTGCTCGGAGAGCTGCGATATTATATCCTTGCTTTCCTCGTTGCCCCTTTTGATCTCAGTCATGCTCGCAAAGGCAGCCTGCATCTTCTCGTTATTCTGTTCTGTAATTTCATCGGAGCACTTTGTCAGCGCTGCAATTTTTCTGCTCATTTCAGAAAGTCTGTTCAAGTTCTCGGAAATCGCCTGCATATTCTCCTCAACATTTCGGATATGCTGCGCATTTTCTTCACTGTCGCCCATTACCTTTGAGGACTCGTCTGCAATGCTGTTGTTAGACTCCGCAGTTGACTCGCATATTCTGTTCAATTCCGATACTGTACCCACAAGCTTCTGCGACACCTCAAGGGATTTTTCGCGCATAAGCCGCTGCTGCTCTGCACCCATAAGATTTCCGAGCATTTTGGTGGTGCGCTTGGACAGCATTGTAAAAATCGCGGAGATCGCAAATAAGATCAAGGCTCTCGGGATAATTCCGAAAATAAGCGCGTCGCTGAAATCATCAAAATTGTCATCAACAACGTGCGCCGCATTAAAAGCGTTTATCTGTCCGAATGATACTCCTACTATTGTAACAACAGCAGCCACAATATTCAGACGCTTGGAAAAGTAAAGGCTTGCGATCGCAATAGGATAAACATAAAGCAGTACAGCGTGCCATGAGAGATACACTGATACGATCACCGTAAACATTGCCGCACAGCCGACTATAACATATTTCACCCACGGATCGGTACGCTTAAACAGATTCACGATAACAGCAGGAATAACAAGCATTACGCAGCCTTTTATGAACGCCATTATCATAGTGCCAAGCTCGATCACAAATATGCCCAGAATATCCAGCACCAGTACAACTGAGTACACCAGTATTGTTATCAGCATTACCTTTGCTGCAGCACGGTTTGCGCTGCGTTCATTTTCTTTCAGCAATTCCATAAAAATCATTTCCTTTCAAAATAAATAAAGACGCAAAGCTGCAAACCGTTTTCGGTGCAAGCTCTGCGTCTATGCGTCTGGCTTTTCATCTGTATTTTGTTCCGTTTGTTTAATAACCTCTACCTGCTGATTTTCCGCATTTACAATAAACTCTTTCTTGCATTTGGGGCAGAAAAGCAGATAATTCTTCAGCACGGTATCGGGCAGCAGCTTTACCCTTGTCTTATTTTTGCACAGGGGGCACAGCACCCATTTGCTTTCCATAGATAGGACCTCCCTTTCCTTTCTGCGGAATGCCTATGATGTTTTTAAGACCTCCGCTTTTGATGACCATTACCATTCCCGCAAACACCTGTCCCAGCTTTTCGGCTACCTCCGCTTCGTTAAAGTCGCACACCCTCATAGCGCACAGCGCACCTATGCCAAAGGTATGGACCCACATCTGCTCAAACAGTATCTTCGCCTCTTCGTCTGTCATTGCGTAGTCGCGCTGAATAAGCACCACACATTCGTCTGCAAGCACGCCAAGCTCACCGATCGTATCATCAATGCTGTGACCCTCGCTATGCTCCTGCATAAACAACAGCTTGTAGATCTCAGGCTCGTGAATAGCGTAAGATACCATCAGCATACCTATACGCTTGAATGCGGGAGAATACTCCTTGAAGTCGCTGGCATACTGTTCAAATTCATGCAGAGCAAGCTCCCTCGCTGCCATTTTCACCTCTTCCATATTTGAAAAGATCGTGAATATCGGACTGGCCGACGAACCCAAACGCTTTCCTAGCTCACGGGCAGTAAGCGCAGCTACGCCTTCCTCCTTTACTATCGCAAAGGCAGTTTCAGCGATCTGTTCTTTGGTGAATTTCGGCTTTGGCGGCATTGTATTCTTCCTTTCTGTTTCAATGTTCTGAAACACCGTTTTGCAACATCGTTTTATTATAACACATACATACAGGTTTGTCAATACTCGCTCATATCAAAAACCCTGCCGAACCTTTTACGGTCAGCAGGGTCTCTTTTCTGTACAATTAAATCAGTCCGAAAACGTAAGGTATCTCATATTCCTCAGGCAGGACTATCATAACAACAAAGTTGCCGTCACGCTGTACCTCTGCACGAAGCACCCAGCTTTCGGCATTCTCGGGATCACTCACATCGGCAGCACCTATCTCGATACGATCAACGAACTCCGCCTCGATATAGTCAGCCTCACGCTCGGTCTTTGTCTGCACTATCATTATCTCAGAGGGATAACCCGCAGTCGCAGGAGCGTAGTACAACATCTGCTCGTAATCGCAGTTGTAGAAGTTGGGGTAATAGTTCATGATGAGATCCTTGTTCTCACTCTCATCAAACATATTGAGCGGCTCAAGCTCCTCGGGCTGCTCGGCAAGTATAGCCTGATACAGCTCGTTTACATCGTACCAGTTGCCCTCGTATTCCTCTGCTGCACCGCTGTCAGGCTGAGAGCTGTCAGCAGGCTCGGTCTGAGAAACGTTGTCGTTCACAGAGCCGTTGTCAGAGCTGTCGTTATTATTACCGCCGCAGGCAGTGAGCGAAAGCATCATCGACATAGCAAGCAGCGCGGATAAAAGCTTGTTTTTCATAATTATCTCCTTTACACATCAATTCCCTCGGCAGTATTATCGCCGAGGGAATCTTAATTATGCAAAAATATTACTTAACAAAAGGATTCTCGCTGGGATACAGCATACCGGCAGGCTGGTTGAAGCCGATATCCTCTACGCCGAGGTATCTGAACAGGTTGAACAGAGCCTTGCCGTGGTGACCGAATGCAACAGCACCGTGGTGAGGATAGTTCTTCTCGATCAGAACGTGACGGTAGAAGCGTCCCATCTCGGGGATAGCGAATACGCCGATGCCGCCGAAGCTCTTTGTAGCTACGGGCAGGATCTCGCCCTGTGCAACGTAAGCGCGGATCTGAGCGTCAGCAGTGGACTGCAGACGGAAGAATGTGATGTCGCCGGGAATGATGTCACCCTCGAGAGTACCCATTGTTACCTCCTCGGGCAGGCTTCTTGCCATGATCATCTGATTCTTCATTGTACCCTTAACGAGCTTTGTGCTGCAAGTATTGCCGCAGTGGAAGCCCATGAATGTATCTGTGTGCTTGTAGTCGAACTTGCCCTTAATAGACTCCTCATACATATCGGCAGGCACAGAGTTGTTGATATCGAGCAGTGTAACAGCATCCTGTGTGATGCAGGTGCCGATGAACTCGGACAGTGTGCCGTAGATATCTACCTCACAGGAAACGGGAATGCCGCGGCCTGTCAGTCTGGAGTTTACATAGCAGGGTACAAAGCCGAACATTGTCTGAAATGCAGGCCAGCACTTGCTTGTGAGAGCAACATACTTTCTGTAGCCCTTGTGAGCCTCTACCCAGTCAAGCAGTGTGATCTCGTACTGAGCAAGCTTGGGAAGAATGTCGGGCATCTTGTTGCCGTCGCCAAGCTCCTTAGCCATGTCAGCAGCAACTTCAGCAATTCTGGGATCGTCAGCGTGCTTCAGGAAGGACTCATACAGGTCAAGCTCGGAGTTCTCCTCGATCTCAACACCAAGGTTGTAAAGCTGCTTGATGGGAGCGTTGCAAGCAAGGAAGTTGAGGGGACGAGGACCGAAGCTGATGATCTTGAGGTCCTTCAGACCTACCATTGTTCTTGCAACAGGAAGGAACTCGTGGATCATATCAGCTACCTCAGCAGCAGTACCTACGGGATACTCGGGTATGTATGCCTTGATGTTGCGCAGCTTCAGGTTGTAGGAAGCGTTCAGCATACCGCAGTATGCGTCGCCTCTGCCCTGAATAAGGGAGGTGTTGGAGTCCTCCTCAGCGGCAGCCGCGAACATTACAGGACCGTCAAAATGCTTTGCAAGGAGAGTTTCGGATATCTCGGGACCGAAGTTGCCGAGGTAAACGCAAAGAGCGTTGCAGCCTGCCTTCTTGATATCCTCGAGAGCCTGTACCATGTGGATCTCGCTTTCAACGATGCAGACGGGACATTCGTAGATCTCTGCTGCGCCGTACTTAGCTGTATAAGCCTCTATAAGAGCCTTTCTTCTGTTTACGGAGAGGGACTCGGGGAAGCAGTCACGGGAAACCGCAACCACGCCCAGCTTGATTTCGGGAACGTTGTACATTGCTTTTATTTCCTTTCAGAATAGTGTTTTGATTTCATGGTTAGGTTAAAACCTAACACCACTTATAAATAGAATAGCATAAAAACGACTTTTTGTCTAGTAGTTTTTTGACGTATTTACTAAAAATTCACCATTGAAAGGTGCATTTCACTATCAAACCAAAGGTATTGAAAAAGTCACAAAAACATGATATACTTTAATCGCGGAGGATATCCGCCGAATATATGAAAAGAGAATTGAAATGAAGCGGAAAATATTGTTTTTTATAACGCTGCTTGCGGCTTTTATGGCGCTGGGAATTTGCGTATCTGCCGAGGAGGCGCGGTATGACGGCTCGGAGCTTTCCGCCGAGGGCTTCGGCGCATCGTACAACCTCACCGACGGGGACGAGCGCACCTACACCACCGCCGACAGCGGCAGCATAACCGTAACGAACGACGAGGGTATAGCGGCGCTGTATGTGGTATTCAACCGACTTCCCGAGCTGTGGCAGCTTTCGGACGGCGAAAATACCGTCACCTGCGGCGAGAATACCTTCCTGCATGAATTTGTAGACATTAAGGAGCGCCTCGGCGGCACTCCAACCGAAATAACGCTCACCTTCCCCGAATACGTTTCAATCTGCGAGGTGTATGCGTTCACTGAGGGCGATATCCCCGACTGGGTGCAGCGCTGGGATCCGCCCTGCGAGAAGGCAGACCTTGTGATGTTCTCCTCGCACGCGGACGACGAGCATCTATTCTTCGCGGGAGTGCTTCCCTACTACGCTGTGGAGCGCGGTTTAAGCGTGCAGGTGGTGTACATAATAAACCATTTCGACACCTACGCGCGTCCCCATGAGCAGCTTGACGGGCTGTGGGCAGTCGGAATACGCAACTATCCCGTGATGACGGACTTCCCTGACCTGTACTCCGAATCGGAGGAATACGCGCTGTCTGTATTCTCCGCTTACGGCGTGGAATTTACGGATTTTATTGATTATATCGTTGAGCAGATTCGCCGCTTCAAGCCGCTTGTTGTAATGACCCACGATATTAACGGCGAATACGGTCACGGCACGCATATACTCTGCGCAAAGGCGGTAATGGAGGCTGTGGATTTAAGCTCTGACCCGTCCTATCACACCGAGAGTGCCGAAAAATACGGCGTGTGGGAGCCGCAGAAGACCTATCTTCACCTCTACCCCGAAAACCCCATCACGATGGACTGGGACGTGCCGCTGGATTCCCTCGGCGGAAAGACCGCATTTGAGGTATCAAGGCTCGGCTTTGACTGCCACGAGTCGCAGCACTGGACATGGTTCTACGGCTGGATATACGGCAAGAGTTATCCCATAAATGCCGCAAAGGATATCCGAAGCTACTCCCCATGCAGCTACGGTCTGTATAAGACTACCGTCGGCGCGGACGTTGCGGGCGGCGATTTCTTTGAGAATGTAGTCACCTACCCCGAGCAGGAGGCTATCGCAAAAGCCGAGGCAGAGCGGCTTGAACAAGAACGCTTGGCTGCCGAAAAGGCTGAACAGGAGCGCCTTGAACAAGAGCGAATTGCCGCGGAAAAGGCTGCCGAAGAGGAAGCTGCAAGGCTCGCTGAGGAGGAGCACCTTGAACAGGAGCGGATCGCTGCCGAAAAGGCTGCCGCTGAAAAAGCCGAAAAGGAAGCCGCGGAGCGTGACTTCTTCACAGCTATCGCGTGTGCCTGCGGCGGTGCGGCGATAATCTTTCTGCTTATAGCAACAATTCTGCTGAAGCGTAAGAGGAAGAATTAAAACGGAATTCGTGGGGTGAGTGCATGACTATTCTTGAACAAGTGAGCCACGATACAATGGTGTTTATGCGCGGCAAATATTGCCTTGACGAAATTGGCAATGGTAAAGATGAATTAAAGTTCAAACAAGGACAGAAAACAATTCTTACGATCTACATTCATGAAGATAAATTCACTTTTTTGATTATTTTCGGTAAAAAAGAGCGTGAATGCTTTGAATTGCATAGAGATGATTTTTCGAAGTATATCAATGATTATTATGACAATTCAAAAACCTATCACGACGGAAAATGGATGTATATTGATGTATCCACATTAGATCAGTTGGAAGATGTCAAGAAGCTGATACTTATCAAAAAGAAACCTAACCGCAAGCCGTTTCCAAAGGATAATGCGGTGTATTCTAAATGTGGTCAGCGATGTGATTTATGTATTCATTATACAAATACAAGCGAAGAACTGCGCGCTGTTATGGAGCCACCATTGATAAAAATGTGGGGAGTAACAGATTGGACTATGCGTTGCGAAGGGTGTTACAGCGATAATTGTTATTGTAAGGACGAGCCTTGTAATGCAAAATCCTGTGCGCCACAAAAAGGTCTGTCCGAATGCAGAGAATGTAAAGAATTCCCTTGCATAAAAGCAACATCGGCAGACTATCGTTCTATGATACATACGGAAGTTCATTATGCAGACGAAATCACTTGGGGAATCTTGCCGTATGTTCCTATACAATACGAAAACGAATAACTTCCATACAAATTCCAGTTTATCTCCCAACATAGCACAAAACTCCCGCAGAGAGATCTCTGCGGGAGCATTTTGTTATTCAACAGGAATTATTATCTGCTTTTCGTTCTTGCCTGTGTTGATGATAGTCTTGTAAACAGTGCCGTTTGCGGGAAGCTCTACCCTGCATTCGCCGCCGTTTTTGGAGAGTATCTCACAGCTCTTTATCTCGCCGTTTTCCCACTCGGCGCTTACCACAAAGCCGCCTCTTGCGCAAAGACCCTTGAAGCTGCCGTCCTTCCAGTCATCGGGCAGCGAGGGAAGCAGTCTGATAACGCCCTCGTGGCTCTGTAAGAGCATCTCAGCGATACCAGCGGAGGCTCCGAAGTTGCCGTCTATCTGGAACGGCGGGTGGAAATCCCAAAGATTTACGAATGTGCAACTGGACAGCAGTCCGCGCAGCAGCTTGTAGGTGCGGTTGCCGTCGCCTGTGCGCGCCCAAAGATTTATCTTGTACGCTCTGGCCCAGCCTGTGGACTCGTCGCCGCGGTCGTTCATAGTTGCGATAGCAGCGTCCATCAGCTCGGGACGGGAGTGGTTTATCTGCTTTCCGGGGTAAAGTCCCATAAGGTGCGAAATGTGACGGTGGTTCTTCTGTACCTTGGAGCTGTCAAAGTCGGGCTCGTCCTCCTCAAACCACTCTTTAAGAAGTCCTGTTTTGCTCACATGGTAGGGCTTCAGCTTCGGCAGCATCTCGCGCGCCTTGTCTGCAAGCTCCTTATCCGTATCAAGCGCCTCGGCAGCCTGCAAAAAGTCGATGAAAAGCTGCTCGATAAGGCTCTGCTCGTAGGTGTTGCCGATAGTCGCAGGTCCGTGCTCGGGGCTGTATGTAGGCGAGGACACAAGTCTGTCCTGCTTCTCGTCGTATATCAGCCACTGCGTGTAGAACCTCACGCTCTCGCGCATGATGGGGTATATCTTTTCTTCAAGATACTTCTTGTCGCCCGTAAACTCGTAATGCTCCCAAATGTTCTGCATAAGCCAAGCCACCGCCGCGGTTGACCAGCCCCAGTAGAAGTCCCAGCCGGGCGCAGTCCAGCCGAACGGCGAGCACTGCGTATGTGCTGTCCAGCCGTTTTCGGGGTGCTCCTCGTCGGAAACGATATTGTAGTATTCCTTTGCCGTAACACGTCCCGGCTCACGCAGGGAGTCGAGAAACTCCACCAGCGGCGGCACTGTTTCAGCCATATTTGTATTGTAAGCGCCCCAGTAGTTCATCTGTAGATTTACGTTGATATGATAGTCGCAGCACCACGGAGGCGTGTTGCTCTCGTTCCATACGCCCTGTAGATTTGCAGGGAGCGAGCCCTCTCTCGACGAGGATATCAGCAGATATCTGCCGTACTGGAAATACAGCGTTTCAAGCTTATTCATAGCCGCACGCTCGCCGCGTCTGTAGGCTTCGATAAGCCTGTCGGCAGGCAGCTCGGCATAGTCGTTGTTTATATCAAGCTGAACTCTGCCAAAAATAGCGGAATAGTCAGCAAGATGCTCCTCATACAGCGCGTCCCAGCCAAGCCTGTACGCTGCCTGAATTATCGGGATAGTTACAGTAGCGGGGTCTGCGCCCGTGCGGTAATCGGGATATTTCATCTCGTAGTCTGTCGCCGCTGTGAGGTAAAGAATAGCCTCTGTCGCGTCCTTTACGGCAAGCCTGCCGTTTACCGTAAGCACCTCGCCGTCGGTCTGTATCAGCGCCCTCGCGTCGAAGCGCATACCGTTATCCGCAACATATCCGCTGTAGCATATCAGACCGTCCTCGTCAACGTATATATCGCATGGGTGAGTCTTTTCCACACCCATGATGAACCCAAGCCTGCCCTTTTCCGACGCAGTGAATTTGAATGCAATAACGCGCGCGGGATAGCTTGCAAATGCCTCGCGTGTGTACTTCACGCCGCCGATGGTGAACTCACAGGAATACAGCGACTTGTCAAGGTCAATCTGACGGCGATAGTCGGCAGCCTGTCCGTTCGGCACGTTGAAATCCAGAATCATGTCGCAAAGCAGCAGATAGCTTCCGAAGTCGCCGTCACCCGTAAGCTCAGGCAGAGTCTTCAGCACATTTTCGTAGCTGCCGTTTTTAAGCTCCTCCTGTACCTGCTTTACGTATTTGTATTTATCGCGCTTGTTACCGCCGTAATAATCGGGGCGGTTCTCGCAGGGACCTCCTGCCCACAGGGTCTTTTCATTGAACACGATACGCTCCCTGCGCATACCGCCGAACATACTCGCGCCGAGATAGCCGTTGCCTATCGGCAGGCAAGTCTGCTCCCACAGCGAAAAATCACCCTCATGGTCAAAATAAATAACGTTTTTGTTGCTCATTTTGATCCCCTTTCTGTATATCAAGCTGAAAAAAGACATAATTTCCTATGTTAACGATATCACAATTATAACATAATGACCGAATATTGTCAATAATTTCTCAGCAAACAAAAGCAGCAGCTTTGATAAAAAAGCCGCCGCTGTGTCCATTTTATAAAATATTATTTTTCGGGACGATCAAGACCGTCAAGCACACCGTATACTATATCATTAAGTATCACGATATCATTACTGATATCACCGCTGACCCTGGGTGTCTTTACGCAGTGGAACAAGCCCTGTATCGCAAAGGATATGATAAGCTCATTCCTGCGTGTTCTGTACTTGGGCGATGCGTCGAATATCGCAGCGGAAATACGCTGCTCAATCTTATCAGATGCAAGCGCAAAGCGTCCGCCCGAGAAGATCGTGTCTATCTCTTCACGGTGAGCAACAAGCGCCGCAAATATCGCATTAGCATACTGCTTGGGGTTGTCGAAGAAGTTGCCCTTGACGTGCAGATCGTTAAGCACCTCGTCGATAAGGCTGTCCTCTATCTCGTCAGACAGCGCATATATATCGGAATAGTGAAGATAAAATGTAGCCTTGTTGATATTTGCAAGCTTTGTCAGCTCAGTGACCGTGATCTTCTCAACAGGCTTTGCAGCGCGCAGCTCAAGAAAAGCCGACTTTATTGATGCCTTTGTTCTTTGTATTCTTAAATCCATTTTTCTCCTCCGAGGTAATAAACCAAACTAAAATTGCGTTGTATATTTGACGTATTTACAAAAGAATAAAGTAATTTTAAGTAAAAAATCATCTAGAATATACTATATCACAAAAATAGACAATTGTCAATAATATTTTCAAAAAAGTTCACTTAATTAAAACTTTAACAAACTGCCATGAAAAAAGATATTTTTTTCGCAAAAAACACTTGACAAAGCGAAAGCGTTGTGATATAATAATTAAGTCGATACGGAGTGTCGATGAAATAGTTGGATATGGACAGTTGGCTGAGCTGGTCTAAGGCGCACGATTGGAAATCGTGTAACGGCTAATACCCGTTCCAGGGTTCGAATCCCTGACTGTCCGCCAAATGCGCCCCTGCAGATTGCAGGGGCTAATTTATTATTCACTATTCACTATTCTTTTTTCGTTATTCACTAAAAATCAAGCCCCCGATCATTCGGGGGCTTCAGCTTGTCGCAAAACTATGTTTTTGCTCGCGAAGCGAGCTTTTTAGATAACTTTTTTGGTGTGGC
>CAYSYF010000002.1:0-88119 GCA_964435155.1 uncultured Ruminococcus sp.
AAACTATGTTTTTGCTCGCGAAGCGAGCTTTTTAGATAACTTTTTTGGTGTGGCTCTGCCACACCAAAAAACACTTCTATCCGCACAACTGTGCGAGTTGGCGGCATTACCGCCAGCGAGTGCGGGCAGTGCGGATGTTTCGGCGGAAAAGTCCCAACGGGACTTTTTCGACGGTCTGAGGGCGGAAATGGATTCCGCCCCTACATTATCTTTCGATCGCCAAAGGCTCGCCGCCCTCCATATTTATCCTCATATCGTCGGTATCGAGGTAGTCCTCCACATACTGCTTTTTAAGCAGCTCGCGAGGGATATAGTCGTTGTATTTTCCCGATATCTCGCAGTTGTCGGGGATAACAAAGCCGTACTTGTCCGCGCCGTTAAGCTTTATCTCGTCAAGCGAAGTGCAAAGCTCCTCAATGCCCATATCCGTGCGCACCTCAATGCACACGGGGATATAGCGGCTCAGATACACCTGAGCGTCAAAGCCGCGTTCTCTCAGTGCAAAGCACAGCGCGGCTGTTGCGCGCGTTCCGATAAACGGGAACACCGCGTACAGCGTTTCGGTTATCGGAACAACGCTGCCCATTGCCGCAAGTCCGCCGTTTCTGCACATCTTCCGTATCTCGGTGAGCCTTGCCATAGCCGCCTCGTCAAGGAACTGATACTGCTCGTCCGAGCGCAGCACATCGCGTATCATCTTCATGACGCGCGTGTGGACGTACTCGTTTCCGCTGTCCTGCCACATATTTGAGGAAATGCCCTCAATGTGCTTTACATAGATGCGGCGCTCCTGTTTGTCAAGCTCCGTTACCTCCCAAGCCTGTCCTGCAAGCGCAAACTGCGCACCCTCGGGGAACGGGCTTTGCACCGTGCCTATCTCCTCGGCATTGCAGCGCACGCTGTATTCATCGGGGACGGAGAACACCGCAAGGAACTCATAATTATTGACAGCCGCCTCGCCCTTTGAGCCGATCAAAAGACCGCCCTCCTCGCTCTTTTCAAGCTGTCCGTTTTGGAGCAGATGGCGTAAAAGGCAAAGATAGTCGTCCTTTGAAACGTCCTTGAAAACTCCGAGCGTGAGGATATATTTCGCGAGTGCCGCAGGCTTTACCTCGCCCTGTGAAGCCATGTAGCTCATGGTCTGATGATACAGCAGGGAAAAGGGAAGCTTCGGCAGAAACATCGGCTCTACAAAGCGCTCGCGCGTATACAGCAGTATCATCGCGATACAGCTTACAAAGTCCCAGTTGACCTCCTTGTAGAACTCCTGCGGCGGCAGGCTCATATCATGGCGGAACGCAAAGCGCATCTCGGCGGTGCCGCCGCGTCTGCCTGTTCTGCCTAAGCGCTGCACAAGCCCCGAAACGGTGAGCGGACAGCCTGTCTGCACTATCCTTTCAAGGTGACCGAGGTCAATGCCAAGCTCCAGCGTTACCGTTGCGCCTGTACAGACGGGAAGCTCAGACGATTTCATGCGCTGCTCCGCAAACTCGCGCAGGGCAGGGGAGATATTAGCGTGATGAACAAGGTAGCAGTCGTCGCGCTTTCTCCCCTCCGCGATACGGCGCAGGTGCGCGATGTTCTCCTCCACCTCGCCCTTGGAGTTCGAGAAAAGTATACAGCGCTTGCCCGAGGTGCTTTCGTAGAGGTAGTTGTAGTAGTTCTCCAGCAGCACCTTGCTGTCGCTGTTGGGTATCTTCTGCTTTATCGGGAAGTATCTCACCGAAAGTCGAAGTGACCGTCCTTTTTCCGTGACCTTGGGAGTAACGCAGCCGCGTCCCGAGTCGGTGCAAAGCCATTTTTCAGCGTTTGTGGTATCGCCCAGCGTTGCGGAAAGTCCTATCCTCCTCGGGTGGAAGCCGATGAGCCTTGCAAGCCTTTCCAGCAGCGACAAAAGCTGAAGTCCACGGTCATTGTCCATGAAATAATGCACCTCGTCTATTATGACAAAGCGCAGGTCTGAGAACAGCCTGTACGCGCCGCTTGAATTTCGCATAAGCATACTTTCCAGCGACTCGGGCGTTGTCTGGATAACTCCCGAGGGTCGTTTTAAGACACGCTTTTTCGCAGCCTGTGAAGCGTCGCCGTGCCACTTCGTGACAGGGATATCCGCTTCCTCCAAAAGCCCCTCAAGGCGCTCAAACTGGTCGTTTATCAGCGCTTTCAGCGGCGACAGGTACAGCACTCCCACCGAATTTGAGGGGTTCTCCCACAGATGGGTCAGCACAGGCAGAAATGCAGCCTCGGTCTTTCCCGAAGCCGTCCCCGAGCTTAACAGCAGGTTCTCGTCGGTATCGAATATTGCCTCAGCCGCCTTTACCTGAACAGGGCGCAATTCCTCCCACTTGTTGCGGTAGATGTAGTCTTGTATGAAAGGCGCAAGCCTGTGGAAAACTCCCATGTCACTATTCTCCCTTGCATTAAACGTAGGGGCGGATTCAATATCCGCCCGAATATCGTATTACAATTCAAAATCCTCAAAGCCCGAAACGTCCTCTTTGTTCTCCTCGCTCTCGGCGTAGGCGAAGCTCTCCTCGCCCATAAGCTCGGGGAGCGACTTTTCGGGATTCTGCATAGCCATATTCAATAGCTCGATGAAGTCCCTTATCATCTCGCGCGGAGTGATGTTGACATCAGCGCCGACGCGCCCGAATTCCGCCTTGATGAAGAACACTCTGTCCTCTAAAGTAACGCGGCTCTCGTAGCCGTAGAGGTCTGCGTGGATTTCAGAAAGCTTTTCGGTCAGCACCGTAAGCTCCTCGTAGGTGAGCGGCTGAAGCTTTATTATCGGCGCGAGCAGGTCATGCACGTCGTCGGTGGCAAATCTGCCGCGTTCCAAGCGCGAGCGCAGAGCCTCATAGCTGAACACGCCGCGGCGCGGGTCCTCGATACACTGCGGAGTGCCGCCCATGATAATGCCGAGGTGCGTTGCCTTGCCCTGAAGCACGTCGTTGTACATCATCAGTATCTTTTCGTAGTTGTACTGACGCGTTACGGAGTGCGGTATCTTCATGATATTCACAAGCTCGTCTATCATGATGACAAAGCCCTTGTAGCCTGCCTTTACGAAAAACGCGGTGAGTATCTTGATGTAGTCGTACCAGTTCTCATCGGTAATTATGACATTCACGCCGAGGTCGTTCTTTGCCTCGGTCTTGGTGGTGTATTCACCTCTCAGCCACTTGATAACGCAGGCGGTCTTTTCCTCCTCGCCCATGGTGTAAGCCTTGTGGTAGGCGTTTATCACCTTTGCGAAATCAAAGCCGTGCACCATGTCCTGTAAAGCGCTAATTTTTGTGTATATCTTCTTTTCCACCGCGGTATCGAAGAACACATCTGACGGCGCAGTGCCTTCCTCTATTACCTCGTTTCTTACCGAGGTGATCCATTTTTCCAGTATCAGCGACAGCGCGCCGCCGTCGGGCTTGGTCTTTACCGAGAGGTTTCGCATAAGCTCGCGGTAGGTCGCAAGCCCCTGACCCTTGCTGCCCATAAGACGGCGCTCGGGGGAGAGGTCTGCGTCCGCTGTTACGAAGCCGCGATCCATCACGTGCTGTCTTACCGTTTGCAGCAGAAAGCTCTTTCCGCTGCCGTAGCGACCCACGATAAAGCGGAAGAACGCGCCGCCCTGCTCGGTTATATCGACATCGTGCAGCAGCGCGTTTATCTCGGCGGTACGACCCACCGCGATATAGCCAAGACCTGTTCTCGGCACAACGCCGCCCTTTAATGCGTTTATGAGATTTGAAGCTATTCGCTTTGGTACGGTCATAACAGCCTCCTTGTTTTTTGTAGGGACACGGATTGCCGTGTCCCTACAACGTCATACATAATATTGTGCCAGCGTTTTGCTGCGCAAACCGCATGCGAGTGCTTGCGCACGTCGCGGGTCTGCTCTTCGCTTAAGGATAGTTTTATACGTAATATTGCGCTTGCGCACTAAACATCTCGGCATAAATTCCGTTTTCTTTATGCACAAGCTCGTCATGGGTTCCAAGCTCTTTTATGGTACCCTCGCTGAACACTGCTATCCTGTCGCAGAACTTGCAGCTTGAAAGCCTGTGCGAAATATATATCGCAGACTTATCTTGTACAAGATCATTGAACTTGCAGTATATCTCGTACTCTGCCACGGGGTCGAGTGCCGCCGTAGGCTCGTCAAGGATAACAACAGGAGCGTCCTTGTACAGCGCACGTGCGATAGCAAGCTTCTGCTGCTCGCCGCCCGAAAGCTGAACTCCGTCACGGTCGAACTGTCTGAACATCATGGTATCTCTGCCCTTAGGCAGGCTGTTTACCTTGTCGAGAAGTCCGACCTTGCCGAACATCTCGTCAACGCTCTCGTCCGTATCGTCCCTGCCGAGCAGGATATTGTCCTTTGCGGTGAAGCTGAGCAGGCGGAAGTCCTGAAACACCACCGAGAACAGCTTCATATACTCGTCATAGTCGTATTCCTTGATGTTCACGCCGTCAAGCAGTATCTCGCCCTCGTCGCAGTCGTAAAGACGGCACAGCAGCTTTATGAACGTAGTCTTGCCCGCGCCGTTAAGTCCCACGACAGACAGGCGCTCGCCTGCCTTTATTTTGATAGAAACGTTGTTAAGCACCTGTACCTTTGTGTTGGGGTAATGGAAGCTTACGTTCCTGAACTCTATCTCATGCGGCTTTTCGAGGTTTTCTACTCTCTTGTCGCCTTTCTGAAGCATGGGAGGATAGTCCATCAGCTTTACTATCTCGTAGCCGTAGTTGCAGCGCTTTACGATATCCTGAAGTCCGAATATCGCGCCCTGAAGCGAGCTGTTCAGCACGCCGCCCGAGGTCGTAAGCTGCGAATACACGCCTATCGTGATGTGACCGAGGATAGCAAGCGCGCCGAGGTAGAGATAAGTGCCGAAGTCGCGAAGTGAGCCGACAACGACATCTAAGATGTCCAGCGGATAGCGCTCGTCAGCCTTTTTCTTGAAGAAAGCGTTCAGCCTGTCCATCTGCTGTGAGGCGCGCGCAACCAGCGTTCCTGCCGCGCCGTAAAGACGAACGTCCTTGCCGAAGCGGAAGTCCTCTATCTCATGCGAAACATACCACAGCACGCGGTTGATGTTCGCGAGGTCTGAGAAGTATTTTACCTCTATCTTGTTTTTCTTTGCGTTGATGAGGGTGGATATGCCCAGCAGCACGCCGATTATCAGCAGCAGCCACGGCGCGCTTATTGCAAGCACCGTAACCACACCGCATATCTTGATAACGTTCTGGATTATCTGGAAGAACGCCTTAGCTATGCCGTGGATACCGCCCGACCAGTCCTTGCCCTCGCGCGCCTTGTTTATCTGGTCAAGGCACTCCTTGTTCTCGGTGAGCGCAAAGTCTATCTCCATGCAGCGGTCGGCTATCTGCTCCGCCTGGAAGTTGAGGAACTTGTCCTCGTACTTTTCAAGGTGGATAGTAAGCTGTGAGTTTATAAGTCCCACGATAACGTCAAGTCCCACCATAAGTGCCGCGTAGGTGAATATCAGCGCAGCATCGCGCGTTTCGGCGCACAGCGCGTCAACCAGCAGCGGCAGGATAAAGATATCTATAAACGGCAGAGCTGCCGCAATGATAACATTTATCGCGGAGAGTATGAAATACTTCTTGTCAAATTTCCATGCAACGGGGAAGAAGTATTTCAGCGTTTTCCATACAACGCCCTTTGTCTTGGGCTGTTCTTTTTTAGACATCTCAGCCATTGACGCTCACCTCCTCTGCAGTTTCAGAAACAGGTGTTTCGTCGTCCTCAATGTAATACTGTGCCTGTACGCGGAACATTTCAGCGTACGCGCCGCCCTTAGAAAGAAGCTCGTCATGCGTGCCGTGCTCCACCATCTCGCCTGCAACGAACATCGCGATGGTATCACAGAAGCGCGTTGAACTGAGCCTGTGCGAGATATACACAGCGGATTTTTCGCCTATCATGCCGTTGAAGCTCTGATACAGCCTGTATTCAGCCAGCGCGTCAAGCGCCGCGGTAGGCTCGTCCAGCACCACAACAGGCGCGTTCTTGTACAGCGCACGTGCGAGTGCAAGCTTTTGCTTTTCGCCGCCCGACAGGTCAACACCGTCGTCGTACAGCACCTTTAAAAGCTCTGTATCCATGCCGTCGGGGAGCGCGTCAAGCTTTTCGCCCATGCCTGCGGCACGGAGATATTCCTCCGCCTTAGCCTTGTCCGTTTCGTCCGCAGTAGTCATGGAGATATTCTCAGACAGCGGGAACGCGAACACCTCCACCTCCTGAAACGCAGGCGCAAACAGCCTGAAATACTCGTTTCTGTCGAACTCGCGGATATCAATGCCGTTGCAGAGTATCGCGCCCTCGGTAACATCGTAAAGGCGCAGGAGGAGCTTTATAAACGTAGTCTTGCCAGCGCCGTTAAGTCCGACCACGGCAAGGCGCTGACCTGCCTCAAGCGTGAGGTTAAGGTTTTTCAGCGCGTAGGTATCCTGTCCCTGATAGCGGAAGGATACGTTTTTGAACTCGAATACATACTTGTCTGCTTTCGGTACGGGGACGGTCTTTTTGCCCTCGTCACCGAACGGGATATCCATGAACGTGCGGAAGTCGTCCATACGCGAGGAACGCTCTCTCATGCCGCCTATTGATTGCAGGAATGCATTGACGCTCGACGACATCGCCGCGGCGCTTCCCACATACAGCGTGAAGTCGCCTATGCTCATGCCGCCCCACAGCATATCGCAGATGAGCCAGCCGTAGATTATGCCGTTTCTGACAAGCGATATTATTGACGAGAAAAGGCTGTTGTACTGCCAGTAGGTTCGGCTCTGCACCCAGCGCGCCAGCTCCTCGTCGTTTACTTCGGAATGCTTTTTGGAAAGCCACTTTTTCATACCGTAAAGGCGGATATCCTTTGCGTATGTAAAGTCGGTGGAAACGGTCTGCATATACTCCAGCCTGCGCCAGGTACCTGCCATAGCGTCCCACATTACCTCTTTATCCTTAATGCGGATATAGTCGAAATACTCGAACTGGATAAACGACAGCACGAGTATTATCAGTACCAGCCATAAATTCAGCGTGCAGATGATGGACACCGCGGTGATTACAGAGGTGAACTGCACCATGAATTGCCACATATCGCGCATAAGTCCCTCGACGCCGCCGTACTGAAAGCCCGTAGCGCGCTTTGCTTTTTGAAGTCTGTCCAGCATATCGGGAGTTTCGAGAAGCTCGTACTCCATGCTCATGGACTTTGCAATGCGCTCCTTAGTGAGCTTAAGTCGGGTGAACGTAAAGCCGAGGTCAAGATTTTTTGATACAAGGGTATTCAGCCACATCATGATAAATTCAACAACGGTAGTACCGATGATGAGGTACAATAGCGGCATGATATCCTTTTCGGGATTTTTCTGCTGCTGCTCTATCATGTCGATAACGAGCTTTCCGATGACCGTCCAGATATAGCCCATCGAAGCACCTGTTATACCGCCCAGTATAAGATAGAATATCATCGACGGACGATATTTCCTATACGCGCGCAGGATATAGCAGCAGTTGCGGATAACTCCATACTCGTGATGAAGCTCGTCCGTCTGCTCTTTTTTCTTTGCTTTGAATATAAACATCTTTCATACCAAAATGGATCAACGATGTAGGGACACGGCAAGCCGTGCCCGACTGAAGATGTGTGGTATCAAAGGTCACGGCAAGCCTTGACCCTGCTATTAAACCTCAACGTCTGCGTCGTAGTCTACTCCGTCCATTCCAAAACCAAACAGCTCATAGAAGTCGCTCCAGTAGCCGTCAAGGTCAGTGCAGTCCTTGAAATTGTCGGCGTTCAGCTCGTCCCAGAGCTTTGTTACCTCGTCCTGAATGTCCTGCTGCATCTCAAGGTCATCAAGACGGATCATTCCCTGTTCGTCAACAACGGGCGCGCCTGCATAAAGCTTCTGGTTGAACAGACGGTACATCTGCTCGATGCAGCCCTCATGAACTCCCTTAGCCTTCATCACCTTGTACAGGATAGAGATGTACAGCGGCACTATCGGGATAGCGGAGCTTGACTGGGTAACCAGTGCCTTGTTGACGGAAATGTACGCTTTAATTCCGCTGTCCGCATATTTCTCGGTCAGCTTCTTTGAGGTTTCGTAAAGGTGAGCCTTTGCTCTTCCGATAGAGCCCTCGAAATACATCGGGTGAGTGATCTTCGGACCGATGTAGGAATAGGCAACGGTAACGGCGTTGTCCTCAATAACGTCGGCGGCTTTCAGTGCGTCGATCCATGCTTCCCAGTCCTCGCCGCCCATTACCTTAACGGTAGCCGCGATCTCATCTTCTGTCGCAGGCTCGAGGGTGACCTCGGAAACGGTGTTGTTTCTGAGATCAATGGACTTGTTGGTGTAGCTGTCGCCTGTTGTTTTCAGCACGGAGCTGTAAACGACATCGCCGACTGCTCTTCTGGGGGACGCGAGCGAATATACCACCATATCTACCTTGCCTAAGTCGGACTTTATGAGGTCGATGACCTCCTTCTTGCACTCGTCGGAGAACGCGTCGCCGTTTACGGTCTTTGCATAAAGTCCGTCGGCAGCCGCGAATTTCTCAAATGCCTTTGTGTTGTACCAGCCTGCGGTGCCTGTCTTGCTGCCGCTTGCCTCCTTGTCGAACATCACGCCGAGAGTCGCTGCGCCGCAGGAATACGCCGCAGAGATACGGCTTGCAAGTCCGTAGCCCATAGAGCTGCCCACAACCAGCACCTTCTTGGGTCCATTTGTTTTGGGCTGAGCCTTGACGTATTCTATCTGCTGCTTAACGGCAGCCTCGCAGCCCACGGGGTGGGCGGTAGTGCATATAAATCCTCTTACCTTAGGTTTAACTATCATTTTTTGATAAACTCCTTTCATCACGCGAAGCGGGGTTCGGCACTTCCTCGGACACGGCGGGGGAACGCAGAAAACCGCGCTTCTTTTTTCCAATAGGTACAAAAAAGCGTACTCTTTTATTTTATCATAAAAAATTCCTTTTATCAAGTGCAAATTCGGGACTTTCGCCACATTTTTAAGCGAATGTTGAGTTCTTCCTGCCTTTCTGCGAATATTTCAAAAAAAATTTGGAAAAACTATTGACAAATCGATTTCAATGTGGTATAATCTATTTCGTTAAGTCACTGGGGTGTAGCCAAGCGGTAAGGCAGTGGATTCTGACTCCACCATTTCGAGGGTTCAAATCCTTCCACCCCAACCAAATGGCCTCCATCGCACGATGGGGGCTAATTTTTACCGAGATGTGGCTCAGTTTGGTAGAGCGCCGCGTTCGGGACGCGGAGGTCGCAGGTTCAAATCCTGTCATCTCGACCAGTGTTCCGCTGGACCTTAACCGATAAGGTCCAGCGGGATTTTTTTATTCTCTGCCCGAGCCATAAAATCTATTTTGCTCAACATAGTCAAATAAAAAAGCGAACTTCTGCCTGTCGGCTAAAAGCTCGTTTTTCTTGTTTTGGGGCGTTTTGAGGTAAAATCGCGCTAAATAAGGAAAATAACATAAAACCGTAGTCGGGGTAGCTGAAAAAGCTGCTTCGGCTCTTTTTAATTTTCAATGCTGCTACAACCAAAAACGCTGAACGAATATGTTCCTTTTACTTGACAATCTACATTATTACATTTATAATAATAATGAATTTATATGTTATTTAGGCAATGCTCTGTATATTGATGGATAATGCTGAAATAAAAAAATAATGATCGATCATATAGTAAATTTAAAGGAGAATAGCTATGAAAATGTTGCTTGTTCATGCTTGGAATGAATATGAATTATCATACAGAAGCAGATTTTCGGGGTTGCTTTCTTACCCTTCGCTTACGCTTGCAGTGATCTATTCTCTTATTCCCGAAGGAATGTTTGACCAAATTGATATAATTGATGAAAATTCACAGAATGTTGATTATGACAAGGAAAAATACGATATTGTTATGATCTCGTTCGAAACCTCCTCGAGCAATAGCGCATATAAGCATGGCGACAATTTTAAAAAAAGGGGCTCGTATGTGGTATTCGGAGGGTATCATGTTACTGCGCTGCCTGAAGAAGCTGCACCGCATTGTGATACAGTGATAGTAGGGCCTGCCGAGATATCAGTACCGCAGTTTCTCAATGATTTTGTAAATGGTGTTCCTAAGAAGCTTTATAAGAATTATGACGTTTGTCCCGCTGAGTTTCCTGTGCCAGCCAGGGAGAAGATGACTAAGCGCAAGAAGCTGAAGATACCGGCGGTGGTGGCAAACCGCGGCTGCGGAAACTGCTGCAAGTATTGCTCTATGCGTACTATGTGGAAAAACGATCCGCGGCCTGTTGAAAGCGTAGTTGAGGAGATCAGAGCACTCAAGGCAAAAATGGTGATCTTCTATGACCCGAACTTTTTTGGTATGCGCGATTATGCGCTTGAGCTGATGGCCGCTCTGAAGCCGCTGAAGATATTATGGGCATCGAATGCTACTGCTGATTTCGGGTATGACCACGAGCTTATGCAGGCGGCATATGAAAGCGGCTGCCGAGGTGTGCTGATCGGACTGGAATCTCTTAACTCCCAATCGTTGACAAATGCGGCAAAGCGTTTCCGTGAGGCAGACAAATACAAGGAGATAGTATCGAATATCCACAGCCACAAGATAGCGGTAAACGGTTGCTTTGTTCTTGGCTTCGACAGCGATACAGAGGAGGAGCTGCTTTCGCTGCCTGAGCGCGTGGACAAGCTTGGGCTTGACCTGTGCCGCTTTGCGATACTTACTCCATATCCCGGTACAAGATTTTATGAGGAATACAAAAAGCAGGGCAGGCTGATAACCGAGGATTGGGGACGATTTACTCAGCACTATACTGTTTTCCAACCTGCAAATATGTCGCCTCAGCACCTTGATGAGATATACAGAAAGGTGTGGAAGCAAGCGTTTACATGGCGAAGAGTATTAAAGCGTACTTTTACTTCGCCATGGAAATTCAGACCGTTTGTGTTTATACTGCTCGGAGCGAATATTGGATTTAAATTCCTGGGAATAGATAAAAAGACAAAGAAACGCAAGTAATACAGCGAAAGGAAATGGTGCCGTAGAGCACGCGGGGGCACTGCTTTGAAGATAACGTTTATAAGACTGAATATGTTTGAGCATATCAGTTCAGATGCGATGAAACCTCTCCTTTTTGAGATAATAAAAAGCCTTACGCCTGATGAGTTTGAGATAGACTTTATAGATGAGCGCGCCGAAAAGCTTCCCGATACCATTGATACAGACATCATTGCGTTTTCTGTTGAGACCTTCACGGCAAAAAGAGCGTATATCCTATCGCAAAAATACCGCACAGACAAAAATATCGTTGTGATGGGCGGATTTCATGCTGCCGTCATGGCAGATGAGATGCTGCAATATGCAGACTCGGTCATCATTGGTGACGCAGAAGGCTCGTGGCAGAGATTTCTTTCCGACTGTGCTGAGGGCAGACCGCAGAAAAAATATTATTCCGATGAAAGCGCACCAATGGCTCCTGTTGCCTGTGACAATTCGGTATACAAGCATAAATATGGCAGGATAGGCGTGTATCAGATATCGAGAGGCTGCAAGTACAACTGCGATTTTTGTTCGATAAAGACTATGTATAAGTGCGTGCGCAGCAAGCCCTTGGACACTATTGTCGAAGAACTGAAAAGGGTAAAGGAAAAGATGATATTCTTTGCCGATGACAATATATTCCGTGATAAAACGTCGGCTATAGATCTTTTCAAAGCTATAGCTCCTTTAAAAAAGAAATGGGCGTGCCAGATAAGTATGGACGCGGCAAGGGACGATGAAATACTTGCTGAGGCAAAGAAGGCAGGGTGCATGCTGGTGCTTGTCGGTTTTGAAAGTCTTAATTCCGATAGTCTTAAGGAGATGCACAAGGCGGCTAATTCACAAGCGGATTACGAAGAATTGATAAAAAAGATATATAAGCATGGATTGCTTATTTACGGAACATTTGTTCTCGGCTGCGACAATGATACCGTAGACGTTTTTGACAGGACCTTTGAGTTCGCGGTACGCAACAAAATGGCTGTAACGAATTTTAATCCGCTTATTCCGATGCCCGGTACAGGTACATATATCCGTATGGAGAATGAAGGTCGCCTGCGATACAAGAAATGGTGGCTGTCGGATAAGTATCGTTACGGCGAAACTGCTTTTATACCAAAGCAGATGAGCCATGAGCAGCTAAGCGGCGGTTGCCTTAAAATGCGTACCGAATTTTATTCTGTAAAATGTATATTAAAGCGGTTGTTTTCCAATCCGATCAATTTCCGCCCGATGAATTTTCTGTTATTTATACTTGCAAATTTTATTTCGCGCAAGGAAATACACAGCAAGCAGGGTCAACTGCTGGGAGGTGTTCTTAATGAAACTGACGTTGATTAAGCCGAACATAGGCAGGCGAGAGCACAGCCTTTATGTTGACGAGGGGCGAATGGAGCCTCTTCAACTGGGAATACTTGCCGCGCTGACGCCTGCGGATATTGACGTTGTGATGTACGATGATCGTATGGAGAAAATACCTTACGACGAGCCGACCGATATAGTGGCGATAACGGTTGAAACTTTTACCGCTCGCCGCGCCTACGAGATAAGCGAGGAATTTCGCAGCCGCGGGATCAAGACGGTTATGGGCGGAATGCACGCCATGCTGATACCCGATGAGGTGGCAGAGCACTGTGACTGCGTTATTGTAGGCGATGCTGAGCCTGTATGGCAAGAGATGCTGAGAGATTTTCAGGCGGGACATCTGAAGGCAAGATATGATGTAACACAGCCTCAGTGTCCGCAGCTTAATGTTATCACCAGGCGAGATATCTTTGAGGGCAAGGGTTATCTCCCTATAACGCTCCTGCAGTTTTCGCGGGGCTGCAATCACCGCTGCAGCTTCTGTGCTTCGTCTGTGTATTTCAAGGCGCATCATTACTGCCGACCTGTTGAGGACGTGATCAAGGAGATAAGATCGCAAAAGAGAAAGCTGTTGTTTTTTGTTGATGACAATATAGTGTGTAATCGTGAAAAGGCAAAGGAGCTTTTCCGTGCGCTGATACCGCTGAAGATACATTGGGTAAGTCAGGGCAGTATAGATATGCTGGCAGACGAGGAATTGATGAGGCTTATGGTAAAAAGCGGCTGTTTGGGGCTTGTGATAGGCTTTGAATCTATATCTCCCGATTGCATAGCCGAGATGAATAAGAATACCAACAAAAAGGGTTCTTCGCAGATGTATGCGCAGGAGATAAAGCAGTTGCGCAAATGGGGGCTTCAGACATGGGCAGCGTTTACCGTCGGTCATGACGGCGATACCGTTGAATCTATCAGGGCTACCTGCGATTTTGCGATAAAAAACAAATTCACTTTTGCTGCTTTCAATATACTTATGCCTTATCCGAATACTCCGCTGTATGAAAAAATGCATCGCGAGGGACGTTTGCTGTACGACGGAAAGTGGTGGCTTCATGAGGAATACCGATTTAATTATTCAAGTATCGTGCCAAAGAACATGACCGCAGATGAGCTTACTGAGGTGTCGTTTGATTGCCGTCGGCGCTTTAATAGCCCGAGAGCGATCTTTACAAGAGCATTTGAGCCGCATACAAATATGAGAAATCCGTACAGATTTATGACGTATCTGATATACAATCCGCTTTTCCGTAAAGAAGTATTCAAGAAACAGGGCATGAAATTTGGTTTGAAATCGGATAAGGAGGCAAGCGATGCTGAAAGGGATAGTTAAGCCTATCTGCGAGTATTCGCAGGCTGAGATCGAGGCAATGTACCGCCTTATGGCAGAGTTTTACGACAACATGGACGAAGCTGTGTTCAGAAGGGATTTTTTCGATAAGGATTATTGTCTTGCGCTGTATCATGAATCAGACGGGCTGGTTGGTTTTACTACGCAGAAGGTAATGGAGATCGAGGTTGACGGAAAGATTATACACGGAATGTTTTCAGGTGATACGATAATCCATAAGGAACACTGGGGCGATATCGAGCTGTTCAGGGCGTGGGCAGATTTCTGGTTCGATTTTGCTGAGAAGTATGAGGAGTTCTATTGGTTCCTCATTTGCAAGGGGTACAAGACATATCGTATAATGCCGCTGTTCTGGACTGAGTTCTATCCGTCGTACAGGTGCGATACACCTGAATATGAACAGAAGATAATCGATGCGTATGCATCAAAGCTTTATCCCGACGAATACAACCGCAGCAGCGGCGTCATAGAGTACAGGTCCACTAAGGACAAGCTTAAATCAGGCGTTGCGGACATTGGAGAGCATGAGCTTAAAAACAAGGATATAGCCTATTTTTGCAAGGCAAATCCTCGCCATGCAGACGGAAACGATCTTGCGTGTGTAGCCAAAATAGATAAAGAGAAGCTGAAAAAAAGAGCGGTAGGATTGCTGTTTGATGAGCATTGAAAAATTCTTGAATAACATTTGCCGTGTCATGTATCTGAGGGAATACAGAAGGTTCAGTGCGCCATGCGACATTGCGCAGGTGCAGAAAAAGTATCTGCTGAAGCTTCTCAAAAAGAATGCCGATACGATATACGGCAATAAATACGGCTTCGGAAGTATCCGCACTTATGAAGAGTTTGCGGAAAAAGTACCGCTTACCGTTTACGAGGATTATGAGCCATATATCAGAATGGCTTATGACGGCACCGATAAGGTCCTTACCGCAGAGAGGATAGATCTGTTCGAGCTTACGAGTGGTTCTTCCGACGGAAAAAAGCTTATCCCGTATACAAAATCGCTGAAAAAAGAATTTCAGCGCGGCATAAAGCCATGGCTGTATGATATCTACAGAAAGGTAAACGGTGTTGACAGCGGCAGCAGCTATTGGTCTATAACGCCTGTCACTTCGGAAAAAACATATTCTCCCTCCGGTATCCCGATAGGATTTGAGGAGGATACAGAGTATTTCGGTTTTGTGGGTCGGGCGCTCATGAAGCGGCTTTTCGCGGTTGATGGTTCAGTGAAGTTTTCGCATGATATGCATGTGTTCTTTATGCAGTCTGCAATAGAATTGCTTCGGTGCAGACGGCTTACGCTGATATCTGTATGGAATCCTACGTTTTTGACGATACTGTGCGATTTTATCCGAGATAATGCAGATCAGCTTGCAGAGCATCTTCCGCAGCATAGGCAAAAAGAATTTGTTGACAGTGTTTCTCGCAATGATTTTTCGGCGGTATTTCCCGAGCTGAAAATAATAAGCTGCTGGGCAGATGGCAGTGCGGCTGACTACATAAAGGATATCAGATCGCGTTTTTCAAATGTGTATATCCAGCCAAAAGGTCTGCTTGCGACGGAATGCTTCATTTCCTTTCCGCTGGTGGGCGAGAATGGAAGCAGGCTGAGCGTTTATTCGCATTTTTTTGAGTTCCGCAGGCTGCCCGATGGTGCTGTCGTAACTGTTGACAAGCTTCAAAAAGGAGAGTACGAGGTCATCGTGACGACAGGCGGAGGCTTTTATCGTTATTGTATCGGTGATGTTATTGAGGTGCTTGAAGTTTATCCCGACAGACCGCCGCTTATCAGATTCCTGCGCAGAAGCGGCAATACTTCGGATATGTTCGGTGAAAAGCTGACGGAGGAGTTTGTTCGAGGCGTCTGTATGAAGCTTGGTGCAGCAGATGGTTTCTGTCTGCTTGCGCCTTATGGCAGCCGATACCGTCTTTACACAACATCGACAGGTATCACTGACGAGATGCTTGATGAGGCGCTGTGTGACAGCTACCACTATAATTATTGCCGGCAGCTTGGACAGCTTAGCTGTGCCGAGGCAGTTGTTGTCGGCGGAGATCCTTATGAGGACTATATACGCCGTCTGTCCGATGATGGAATGAGAGTGGGAGATATAAAGCCATCGTATCTATCCAAAAAGGACGGCTGGGAACGATATTTTGAACCGATCAACGAAAGGAACTGATAGAATGTTAAAGCTTGCTCTTTTGGCTCCTGCGGGAGCTATGCACAGATATTCGGGAAGCTTCGGGCGCTCGCTTCATTATGCGCCGTTGACTCTTACTACTCTTGCTGCGCTCGTGCCTGAGGATATCGAGGCAGAGATCAAGATCTACGACGAGACCGCCGACAAGATACCGCTGGACATCGACGCTGACCTTATCGGCATAACCTGTATAACGGGAACTGCTCCGCGCTGTTATGCCTATGCTGATTATTTCAGAAAAAAGGGCAAGACCGTATTCATGGGCGGAGTGCATCCGTCTATGCTGCCCGATGAAGCTGCACAGCATGCAGATGTTGTTTTCACGGGCTTTTCCGAGCAGACCTTTCCGCAGTTTATACGCGATTACATCAAGGGCGAGTATCGGAAGTTCTATCATCAGAACAGCGACTTTACGATAGTAGGCAGACCTACTCCAAGGCGCGATCTGCTGAATGCCAAAAGATATATCACAACAAAAACGGTAGAGGCGATAAGGGGCTGTTGCCACACCTGCAGCTTCTGCGCATATCCTGCTGCGTTCGGACACTGCGTTCATAAGCGCCCTGTTAAGGAGGTCGTTGCCGAGATCGAGGCGCTCAACACAAAGCATGTTACATTCCCCGATGTAAACCTGATAACCGACAGGGCTTATGCCATCGAGCTGTTTACAGCGCTTATCCCGCTGAAGATAATGTGGCTGGGTCTTGTGACCTCATCGGTCGGCATTGACGATGAGCTGATGACGGTGTTCAGAAAAAGCGGCTGCAAGGGTCTTTTGATCGGCTTTGAATCCATCACTCAGGAGTCGCAGCAGTTCATTCACAAGGGCGTGAATAAGGTGGACGGCTATGTTGAGCTGATGAAGAAGCTTCACGATAACGGAATACTTGTGCAGGGCTGTTTCGCGTTCGGCGGTGACGAGGAAGATGAAAGCGTTTTCGACAGAACAGTTGAAATGATAATCAATGCAAAAATAGATCTGCCAAGATTTTCGATACTTACGCCCTTCCCTCAGACTCCGTATTATATGCAGCTTGAAAAAGAGGGCAGGATAATTGAGCGGAATTGGGCAATGTATGATGTTCAGCACTGTGTCTATCAGCCGAAGCTTATGACCAAGGAGCAGCTTGAAGCGGGAACAGACCGCGCATGGCGGGCTACCTATTCCACAAAGAACATAATGAAAAGACTTGCTCCGTTCAATCACAGTCCTTGGTTGTCACTGCCGCTTAATCTGGGATACAAGGGCTATGCCGACAAATGGCATAAGTTCACAAGAGAGGTAATGTGCGACAACTCCGATATTCCCGTGTTATAACAAAATGAAAGGATAACGCACTTGACAGAGCGTATAATGATATGAAGATAACGATGATACTGCCTGCGATAGGCAAGAAGCCGGGGAAGAAATATATCGGCACATGGAAGATGGAACCTCTTACGATAGCAATGCTGAAAGCGCTTACCCCTCCTGAGATCGAAACGGAGCTTTTTGACGACCGCATCGAGCTTATTGATTATACAACGCAAACCGATCTGGTCTGCATAACGGTGGAGACCTATACCGCAAAGCGCAGCTACAGGATCGCGGAAAAATTCCGCGAAAGAGGGATCCCTGTAGTCATGGGAGGCTATCATGTTACGCTTTGCCCCGAAGAAGCCTGCAATTATTGTGACAGCGTTATAATCGGCAATGCTGAAACTGTATGGACAGATATGCTTGACGATCTGAAGAATGGCCGCCTGCAGAGAACTTACCATGGCGGCATCGGCGAGTATGATATCCAGCCTGACAAAAGCATTTTTAAGGGAAAAAAATACCTTCCTGTTTCTCTTGTTGAAACAGGAAGAGGCTGCTGCCATAGCTGTGAGTTTTGCGCTATCTCCAAATTTTATTGCAGTCGTTATTACAGCAGAAGTCATGACCTTATCATTGATGATATAAAAAGGTCGGATCACAGATACACATTCCTTGTTGACGATAATCTTGTAGCGGATAAGCAAAACGCCATGAGCCTTTTTGAGGATATAACTCCGCTGAAGATAAAATGGGCAGGACAGGGTACTCTTTCAATGGCAAAGGACGAGCAGCTGCTTAAAGCTATGAAAAAAAGCGGCTGCGAGATAATCCTGATAGGCTTTGAAAGTCTTAATAAGGAAAATCTCACGCAGATGAACAAATCCTTCAACTATGCGCTGGGCGAGCGTGACGAACTTGTAAAGAGAATCCACGACGCGGGTATAGGCATTTATGCGACATTCGTTTTTGGTTATGACAATGATGATGAGCGAACTATAAGCGAGGCGGTGGAATTTGCGAAAAAGCACAATTTCTACACTGCTGCGTTCAACCATCTGTTGCCGTTTCCTAACACCGTTCTGTATGATCGCCTTAAGAGCGAAAACAGGCTGATATATGACAAGTGGTGGCTTGCTGACGGCTACAACTACGGTGAGCTTGCATTTGAGCCGAAGCTTCTGACAGCGGAAAAACTCAGCTCGCTGTGCCGTGATGCGCGCAAGGAGTTCTCCTCGGCAAGGACCGTGCTCAGCCGCGGCTTTGCCTCGCTTGGCAGAACGAGTCCGCTCATGTGGGGGCTTTTCTGGGGAATGAATCTTCGCCTCGGCGAGGAGATAGATCAGAAGATGAACGTTCCGATCGGAGAGAATCTTGATGAACTTCCAAAATAACAGGTATACGCTTAGATTTGCTGACAGTTCGGATAACAGCGGTATCAGAGAGGTGTTTGAAAGCGGAAGCTTCAGCGGCGGACTCAGTGTGCAGTATCTGCGAAACCCTGCGCCGTTCGAGTCTTTCGCGGCAGACGGCGAGGAGCCGCGTATCCTTGTTGCGAAGGATAACGAAACCGGACATATCGTTGCTGTCGGCGGCGCAGTAATACGCAGGGAATACATAAACGGAAGCATAGAAAAATGCGCATATCTTACCGGTCTGAAGATAGTACCCGAATACCGCAGACGCATTTCCTTTATTTCTAAAGCCTACCAGCTTCTGCATGAAAGTGTTGCGGACTGCCGTTGCTGCTATACGACTATACTTGACGATAATAAGGAGGCTATCGCGATGCTTGAAAAGAAGCATCGTAATATGCCCGATTACAAGCTTTTGGATCACTATACCACCTATTGCTTTCATGGCGGAAAAAGGCTGGCAGATATAGAAGTCAACAACATGGAGGGCTTTGATGAGCTTTTTGAGCGGCATTTTGCTGCCCGCGATCTTACACCTGCGGATCATACTTTAGGTGGGTTTGGCGCAAAGGATTTCTATTGCTTGCGTGAAAACGGTAAGATAATTGCCTGCTGCTTTGTCGGTGACCAGCAGATGCATAAGCAGTATAAAATGTGTTCGTACGACGGGATATATAGAATAATTTCAAAGCTGCCCACGCGCCTTATCGGTTATCCGCAATTTCCGCAGGCAGGAAGTATTATAAACCACGGCGTTGTATCATATCTTTACGTTAAGGATCGTGATAGAAGGCTTTGTTCTGATTTCCTGCGCACTGTTGCAGCACATTCGCATTTTTCGCTGCTGCTTTGGGGGTGCACGGATAGAAATCCGCTCAGCGCAGCAATGAAAAGCATGAAAACTGTTCACTACGGCAGCCGTCTTTATTCGGTGCAATGGGATCAAAAGGACCTTTGCATCGGTGCCGACATCGGATTGGAAGTAGCTTTGCTGTAATAGGCTTATAGCAATTAAACGTCTATGTTAAGCCACAGAACTGAAGTGTTTTTTGGTGTGGCAAAGCCACACCAAAAAAGTTATCTAAAAAGCTCGCTCCGCGAGCAAAAACATAGTTTTTCGACAAGCTGAAAGGACGCATCTGTATGCGTCCTTTTTGCTATTCAAACCTTCACTTCTGTCCATAATAAGCATTCGCGCCATGCTTGCGCAGATAATGCTTATCCAGAAGCTCGCGGCTCATATTCTGAACGGTGGGGTTCAGCGACAGCGTGAGCCATGCCATAGCCGAAAGCTCCTCCAGCACAACGGAATTGTGAACAGCCTCCATGCCGTCCTTGCCCCAAACAAAGGGCGCGTGGTTCTTTACAAGCGCTGCGGGGATATGTGCGTATTCCTTGCAGCACTCGACTATCACCTTGCCTGTTTCCAGCTCGTATTCGCCGCCTATCTCATCGGGGGTCATGCTGCGCGTGCAGGGAATATCTCCGTAGAAATAGTCGCCGTGCGTTGTTCCGAGTGAGGGAATGTCCATGCCAGCCTGAGCAAACGCGGTGGCATATCTGCTGTGAGTATGCACGATACCGCCGATACCCTCGAAATTGCGGTACAGCTCAAGATGTGTGGGCGCGTCGCTTGAGGGCTTCAGAGAGCCGTCAACGACATTTCCCTGCAGGTCGAGGACGACTATATCCTCCGCTGTCATGGTGTCGTATTCAACACCGCTTGGCTTTATTGCCACAAGACCTGTTTCGCGGTCGTACTGGCTTACATTGCCCCATGTGAATGTCACAAGTCCGTATTTCGGAAGCAGGAGATTAGCTTCCAGTACACGTTGTTTAAGTTCCTTGATATCCATTTTGCTATCCTCCGTTATCCTGCGTCTACAGCAGCGCGCTCTGCTGCAAGTCCTGCTCTGTACAGCTCCATATATTCAGCGAAGCCTGCCGCGTCGCCTGTATCGGGCTGCATACAGCTACCTGTCGCTCCTGCGAACACTCTGTCGTTAAGGTAGGCGGCAAGCTTTTCGGACTTGTCCTCTCTTGCCGCATAAGCCGCAAGCAGCGCGATGCCCCAAGCGCCGCCCTCTCCTGCGGAAGCCATCAGAGCCACAGGCACTCCAAGCGCGGACGCCAAAAAGCGCTGTCCTGTTACGGGTGACTTGAACAGACCGCCGTGCGCATATATCTTGTCAAGGCTGACCTTTTCCTCACCGAGCAGGATATCCATGCCTATTTTAAGCGTGGACATACCTGAGTAGATAAGGCTCCTCATAAGGTTTGCGATATTGAATTTGCTGTCGGGGGAGCGCATGAGCATGGGTCTGCCCTCGGTGAAGCCTGTAACGTGCTCGCCCGAATGGTAGTTGTAGCATACGATACCGCTGCAATCGGCGTCACCGTCGAGTGCCGCGGCAAACAGCTTGTTGTAAAGCTCGGACTTATCGGCGCTGTGACCGAAAGTGCCGAGAAGCTCGCTGAAAAGCTCCACCCAAGCGTTTATCTCGGTGGTGCAGTTGTTGCAGTGCACCATAGCGACGGGGTCACCGCAGGGAGTTGTGACTATATCTATCTGCCTGTGCAGACGGGAAAGCTCGCGCTCCAGCACTATCATAGCGAAGATAGATGTGCCTGCCGATACATTGCCTGTACGTGGAGCAATGCTGTTGGTTGCCACCATGCCTGTCTGAGCGTCGCCCTCGGCGGGGCAGAACGGAACACCTGCCTTGAACGTGCCTGTGGGGTCAAGCAGCAGCGCACCCTTTTCGGTGAGCGTACCTGCGCATTCGCCTACGGGAACGATGGCGGGGAGGATATCGGACAGCTTCTGCGAGAGCGCGGTGTTCTGCGTAAGCTGCGAAAACTTTGCCAGCAGCTTTTCGCTGTACGAGCCTGTTTCGGGGTCGATAGGGAACATACCCGAAGCGTCACCGATACCGATGGTCTTTTCCCCTGTAAGCAGGAAGTGTACATAGCCTGCAAGCGTTGTGATAAAGCGCACCTGAGGTATATGCTCCTCTTTGCTGAGAATAGCCTGATAGAGGTGAGCGATGCTCCAGCGCTGGGGGATATTGAACGCAAAGCTTTCGGACAGGATATCCGCAGCCTCGCCTGTCATGGTGTTTCGCCATGTGCGGAAGGGCACCAGCAGCTTGTCGTTCTCGTCAAAAGCGAGATATCCGTGCATCATAGCCGAGATACCTACCGAAGCGGCGGTCGTAAGCTGTACGCCGTACTTTTGCTTTACGTCTGCCATAAGCGCCGCGAAGCAGCCCTGAAGTCCTTTTACTATCTCCTCTGCGGAATATGTCCATATACCGTTTTCAAGGCTGTTCTGCCAGTCGTAAGCGCCCGAAGCGACAGGGGCAAGCTCCTCACCTACAAGTATTGCCTTTATTCTTGTAGAGCCGAACTCGATGCCTATAGAGGCTCTTCCGTTTTTGATCTGATCTTTGATATCCATTGTATTCGCCTTTCTCATAATATTTTTATCATATCCGCCGCACCGAATCTCTCACTACAAGTTCAGCCCCGAACACATGACCGTTCTGCGGCACATGAGGGTCATTCATACATCTGAGCATTATCTGCGCCGCCTTTTCTCCCATAAGCCCATGCGGGTGCTTTACAGTCGTAAGCTGTACATCGCACAGTGTTGCAATACGCGCGTCGTCTATGCCTGTGACGGATATATCGTCAGGAACACGTATGCCTTTGCTCCTGCACAGTTCCATAAGCTCCACAGCCAGTTTGTCGTTGTAGCAGACCACCGCGGTAGAAGCTTTCAGCAGCTCCGTGATACGGCTTTCGCAGGAGGCGAGCAGCCCGTCCCTCTCGCCTGTATAGTACCACAATACATTCTGTTCCGCTTGCAGGATATCATGCTCCCTGCAGCTCTCCATAAAGCCGCGGTAGCGCTCGTGACCCTGTATATCGTCCATTGAGAATATCGCAGATATCTTTTGGTGACCGCAGTCAAAGAGGTAGTCCGTGACTTTCTTTGCAGCGCTCATATCGTTCATAGTAACGCAGGGCGCGTCAAGCCATGGATAGCCTGCGTTGAAGAATACCAACGGTATACCGTTTGCCTGAAGCTCCTGATAGAGCGCGGCGTTCGGGTTTGGCAAGGCACTTTTGGAAGGCTCGACTATGATACCCGAAACACCGTGAGCTATCAGCGCCCTGAGCGCCTGAGCCTCCTCATAGACCTTGTTGTGAGTGATGGAAAGCTGTATGCCGATGCCGTTGTTTTTCAGCACGCTCTCTATTCCTGTGATTATGTCGGGGAAGATATAATCACTGAAATAAGTAGACACCACACCGACGGTCTTTGGTCTGAGGTTATTTTGGGGGCTTGCTGCGATGCTTTTTACATAAGTTCCGCTGCCTCTTATCCTGACAATGATATTCTCGTCCTCCAGCAGCTTGAGCGCCTGACGCACAGTCTGACGGCTTACGTTATGAATACCGCACAGTTCGTTTTCCGAAAGGAAACGAGCGTCGGGCATGAGCTGATGATCTGATATATATTTCTTAGCCCATTCGACTATGGCTAGATATTTGTAATCGTCCATACTGTCGCTCCCTTCTTTGGTTTTATATCATTAGACTATAGTATATCATTAAAAAAGAGATTTGTAAATACAACTTTGGCGAGATGTCTTAAATTGTACATACAAGTAAATGCGCAAGGCACACATTTGGCTGTTTTGCACAATGCTTATGCAGATAGAAATAAAGGCACTGCTTAGCTATGCTGAAATAATAAAGCGCCCTTTGACGGTATGCCCCCAAAAGTTAGACACTTTTGCAGGTGCATATCAGCTTAGGGCGCTTTTTGGACCTGTTTTATTCTTAATGCTGATCCTTTTGCTTGCTGTTGTCAACACATTCAAAAAAAGCTCGTACAATATTGATCGCGCTGCGTATCTCGGCATCGGAACGTCCTTTGGTAAGCTCGGTCAGTTCCTTTACCAGCAGCACCTCCTGATCGGGTATCTCACCGTTTATAAGGAAGTCGGAAGTAACACAGAAGAAGTCTGCAAGCTTGCTGACGATCTCCATACTGGGATTGCGCTTGTCGGCCTCTATTAGTGCTATATAGCTTTCACTGATATACAGCTTGTTTGCTAGCTGCATCTGAGTAAGCTTTTTGTTTTTGCGGAGCGCTTTAACTCTCATTCCCAGTGTTTCTTTCTGCATTTCGTTTCCTCCTGTTCTATTGTTTAAGTATAACATAGCTTAAGTACTGTTCTCTTTACTATTTGTGGAGAATTGACTTGACAAATAGTAAAGGTATATGTATAATAAAGAAAGTCGGAATATGTCATATCATTCCAAATCATATGTAGCATTACCATTTTGCTTCATTAAAAGTGGGAGGACCAAATGACGATAGCGGTGTGTGATACCAATTACAACTTCCTAAATGCGATGAGAACAGAGATCGCCAAGATCAATCCTTCTATAGCGGTGTACTGCTATCTTACAAAGGAGCAGCTATTCAACGGAGTAAAGGAAAAATATGATGCTGTTTTTATAAACACGGAACTTGCATCGGAAAGCGGTATTGAGGTTGCGCTGGAGATAAAAAAGCTGCTTCCCAGTACTGAGGTGGTCTTCGTCACGCATAACGGAGAAAAATATGCGCAGATGATCTTCTACAACATAAATCTCTTAAGACCGTTTGCTTTTTTTGTAAAACCCATCAGCAGAGCATATATGAGAAAGATAATCAACTGCCTTGAGCAGGAGATATTCAAGCGTGATATCGGAAACCTGCTGATAAAAAGCTGCTGCGGAAGCAACAAGATCGTGCCTATGGCAAATCTGTTGTACGTTACGCACAATAACAGGATATCCTACCTATGTACGAAACGCGATGAGATAGAGTGCAGGCAGCCGATAGGCTTTTTCGACGAGCAGCTTCCTCAAAGACAGTTCGTGCATATCTCGAAAAGCTGTATAGTAAACCTCGCGGAGATCGTTACCAATAACTCCGGTGAGATAACCCTTACGAATGGCGATATCCTTTATGCGAGCAGAAATTACAAGGCGGACTTTGAAGAGAAATTCAATAAATATTACGCGATGTGTAATATTATGGACATGGAATTGGTGCTGTAATACTCGTTTTTTTACCAAAAATCACTTAAAAAATACACGATTTGACATAAAGCTGACCGTTTTTGAATGATTTGGTACCTGAATTACCAAAATTATAGAAATTCGGGCGGGGGTGTGGTATCATTATGTCAGAAAGCAAAGACCCCACAAACAAAAAACAAAAACAAAACACGGAGGTAAACATTATGGCATACACCAACATTAAGGCAACAGTTGATTTTTCGTCACTGGAAAGCTACATCACAAAGCTGGAAACAGCAAAGGACGAGTATCAGGCAGCTTATGTTACTGATCTCTACTCCAACGCTATTGATGAAGTAAAAAGTGCATACGGTGGCGTTGACTGCGACGCTTTCGTAGCAAAGGTAGAGGAGTTCAGAAATGACTTTGAGAAGATGACAGGAGTTCTTCAGGAGTACATCGATCACCTCAGAAAGGTGCTTCAGGACTACCGTAATACCCAGGAGAATCTTTCTCAGCTCGCTAAGGGTCTTGCAGGCGACGTTTCTTAAGCGGCAGCTCAATATCACGACAACAACACGACATACGTTTTTTAATAACAGGAGGAAATTATTATGGCAGCAACATCTGTATATGTAGATACCCAAAAAGTAAGAAGCAGCGCTTCTACGCTCAGAAATGCAAACACAAAGCTCAGACAGAAGCTTGAGGACGCTCAGGGCTATATCAACGCTATCAACACTGAGGAAGTTTACAAGACTCCCGCTTCTGATGAGATGGCTCAGAAGTTCATCTCTATGGCTACAAAGAGATTTCCCGAGTTTGAGACTATCGTAGAGAACTATGCTAAGTTCCTTGATGAGGTTGCAGAAACACACGATAACCTCGTAAATACAACTTCCGCGAACCTGGAGTCTTCCGTAGAGTCCTTCGTATAATAAAAACACGGCAGACCGACCGCTGAGGTCGGTCTGCCTAGTATATTTCCAGTATATTTAAGGTGAGGTTGATAAAATGCGTAAAAGACTTTTATCGCTTATTCTGGCGTGTATCATGCTGTGGTGCTGCATGGTGCCTATGCTGACAGGCTGCAGCGGCGGTACGCCTGAGAATAAGTATACGGTCGCTGAGTGGCTCAGCAAGGTGGAGGAGGGCTTCAATATGCTCTACTACACGGAGAGCGAGCCTCTTGTACAGACCATAAGAAGCGACAGCGAGTATTACGATGTAGTACAGATCGCAGCGGAGTGGGGGCTTATCTCCGCCGAGGACGGACTTGATTTTGACAAGCCTGTTACTAAGGAGTTCTGCGCTGATACACTGGCAACCGCAACTAACTTTGCGAAGGGCGTGAGCTTTGATGGCATCGCAGATGCCGACAGCATTACCGCAAAGTATGTTGAGGGCGTAAATCTCGCGCTGAATGAGGGTATCTTCTCCCTCGATGATAACGGCAAATTCAATCCTAAGTACGAGCCAACAAAGGAAGAAGCTGACATTGCGCTTGTGGCTGCAAGAAATGCGTGGACGAATTTCTCCTTTGGCGGCGAGTGCTACAATAAAAGTGAGGTCAAGGAGGGCGTTATAAACCTCGGCGGTGTTGACGATGTAGTTACCGGCGGTGTTGTTGACGCTGATTACTCCGTACAGTATTCCGGCGACACCAACTTTATTGGCGCTGACGGAAACTACTGCGACAATTCCACAAAGACCATTACTTTCGCGGCAGGACAGGCTCCCGCGATGCAGGTGGGCACAGTTCTCGCGATGCCCGGTGATGACGTTATCCCCATGGATTACGCAGTCGTTGTTGATTCTATCACAGAGAACGCTGACGGCTCTGTTACAGTAACCACTCACAACGCAACCATTGACGACGTTTACGAGAACCTCAATGTGCGCTATTCGGGCGATATTGATTTCTCTAATGCTATCGTAATTACTCCCGATGGTGAGGTGCTTACATCTGACTCTTCCACACAGTCTATGTCGGATACTGCCGATGATGAAGCTTCTCTCGACAGCGGACTTTATGTTTTTGCAGACGCTGAAAAGCAACTGACAGGAAGCAAGGATAAGGCAGAGTTTTCATTTAAGATCGACAAGCTGATAAACTTCAACATCGCACTTAGCGGTAAGGGCGCTGAATTTGGAGTTACACTAAAAAAGGACTTCGGCGACGCAACAGGCGAACTTAAGGTTACCGAAAAGAAGGACTTTTCTATTGATTATGACTACGACTATGGTCTGATAGAAGGACTTAAATCGTTTTATGTGAAGATAAATAGTGATACTACTGAAACGCTTAAGCTGTCGCTCAAACTGAATGAGGGTAAAAACGAGGATGAAAAATTCCAGTACAAAGATTTCAAGGATATAAATAATTTCAAAAACTTTTACAAGGCATTGTCGGAAGATTTCAGCAAAAGATCGAAAGATGCTAAAGCTCTTGAGCAGATAATGAATGTAAAGCTTTGCGATATCGTTATCCCTCATACTCCGATACATTTCACTATAAGACTTGGTGCTACAGTTGAGGGAGAGCTTGAATTTGTAGTGGAGCAGAGTGAAACCAATGGTATTGAAAAGGTTGGCAACAAGCTTCGCGTAATCAACGATGTCGATAGAAACTTAGATGTAAAATTCGACGGTAAGATCGAAGCTTATTTAAAGCTTGGCTTTGAGCTTATTTTCCTGACATCTATTGCCGATATCGGTGTTCAGGGTGGCTTAGGAGTTGCTTCTTCTGCTAAGGTTTATTTGAACAATGAGGCTACAGGCGCAGTGGAAGCGGAGTTTGCTTTACCGAGAACGCTGACTACGGAAGGTACGGTAGATTGTGGCAACGGTATAAGTACCATGGGAACCGCGGTGTCGTCGGCTTCAAATGTCGATCTGTGCCTTGAAACAAGAGCTTATCCGATCCTTAAGGTTTACGGCTGCTCTAAGGGCACTTTAGTCGGTAAGTTCCTTGGCTCGATAGAGTATGAATTCTTTGGTAAGGATACTCCGCTCGCCGTTATTCATTACGAGGCAGGAAAGGGTATTGTTGATTGCTGCTCCAAGGAAAATTCGAGCTCGAATCTTGACATTGAGGTCGGAGATACCGTTACCGCTAACTTCGATAAGTATCTGATGGCTGTGGGCGAAGAAAGTACAGCAGTGAAGCTACTGACTATTCCCGAGGGTATAAAGGTCGGTGATGTCGTTATCTCCTCCAGCGATCCCTCTGTCGTAATGGTTGAAAATCTTCTGAAGGAGGAAGGCATTGAGTCCTCCAATAAGCTTAAGATCACACTTTCGGCGTTGAATCCGCTTAAGCTTAATACGACTACGTACTTCAAGGAGTACTCCAAGGAAGACGCTGAGCACTTCAAGTTCACAGGCGTTACCGATGGCATCGCTACCGTGACCATTAACGCAGGAGGAAAGACCTGCGAGGTACAGGTGATCGTAGGAAACGGCGGTATTGCTGAAGTGAGCGAGGGCAGATTTGTTATCCGGAACACTTCAATGAACCTTAAGACGGGCGAACATGGTCAGATTATCGTTGAGTCTGCTCCTGAGGGTTATACACTTGCTGAGTGTACATTCTCGTCCACTGATACTGAGGTTGCGACCGTTGACCAGAACGGTAACGTAACAGCAGGAAGCAAGGGCGGAAGCGCGATCGTTTACATCACGACCAACGATGGCGAGTATACAGGCGCTTGCATAATCAACGTTTCTTAATAGTTTTATCAATTGTATATTGCCGCGGGCATTTTATGCTCGCGGCGATATATGATTTTTTCGTGTTTTATGGGAATTTTGTTTTTTTGCTTGTTTTAAGGCATTTTTAAGTAATTTTAATTAAGGGGGTTCTTTATGAAAAAGGTTAAAAGCGAGAAAGAAATTCAGTTTGAAGCAAAGATGAAAGAGCTTGAAAAGAAAGAAAAGGCTACCAAAAAAGAAAATAAGGTAAAATACGGACCGGGCAGGCGCGGAATTATGATAATAGTTACTGCCGTGCTTTGTGTCGGTATTGCTATACTGGGCGTGTATTTCGTTCAGCAGCTTCTTAAAGACGACAAATATACAGGCGGCAATCAAGTAGTCACCACTGTGACCACCACGACCACAGCGCTGTCTGTGCCTACGGGCGCAGGCACTACTACGCCTGTTGAGATATATCCCGAGGACAGTGATGCTGATTCTGATGACCTAGACGGTGACGGAATCCCCAACGACGAGGATCCCACACCCAACGGCTCGTCTTCTGACGCTCTGCTTGACGGCGGCTTCAGTTATGATCCGATCGAAACTCCCGCAACCTCCGCAACTACCACTGTCGTTGAGCATAACGTGCAGGTGACGACAACTGCGGACGTGTTCACAGGAGGCATGGGCGGCGGATTTTACGATGATGATACTATGTACCCCGATGATGTGAGCGGAAATAACGATACAAGCGGAAACGGTGGCACTGGCGCAAGCAGTAGCGGTACTACCAGCGCTTCGGGCAGTGCGAATAACGGCTCGGGTCAGGGTACGACTCAGAGCACCCGTCCGTCACAGACTACCGCAGCAAACACCACAGCGGTAACAACAGCAACTCCCACGGTGACGACAGTACACGCGACAACGCTCACAAGTACGAATGCACTCCCACCGTTAGGTACAGCTTCGTACATCGATCCCGAAAGCACATTTGGGCATAATGCACAGGATTATTTGAATTGACGAGGTTTTTATGTTACGTAAACATCTAGCTTTTTTGTTGGTACTAGCCTTATTTGCTGGAATGTTTCCGTACTCGGTTTCTGCCGAGGTGACGGGGCAATTCTTGGGTGGTACATGGGACGATCCTCGTCAGGGGTATCGTTTTTCGGTTTATGATACTGCTTCTAACAAAACGGTTGGCTGCGTTGATTATCTGAACGCTGAAAGTATGCAGTGGATAAGCCGCGATATGTCAAGAGGATACAATTTTATCAGTGCTTGCGGAAACAAGATGGAATACCTGTATATGCTTGAGCAGGGATATACCATAAATGACATAGCAGCAAACATTACATATTACGGCGAAAATTCATATCCTTATGCGATAAAGGAATACCCTTCAAATGGCTCTGTCGAATCTGAGATAATCAACAATGCACTACGCCCGATTTATTCAGAAAGTCTTGGAGATGGCACTTATACATGGTATGCTCCGCAGAATATCCGTACCCTTCTTGCCGAAGAGGTGGATATGGTTTACGTTGAGGGAATATTGAATGAGATAGGTTTCAGTATTGCTGGTGCCCCTGAATATGAGTTTTTTGGTGAAGAATATATTTTGATCGCAGAACCTGTGTTCTGGTTTTTTAATCGCACTACTAGCGCAGCCATTGACGACAGGCATTACGGAACAGATGGTTTTTATCTTTATGGCTCGGCTACCGAATGGGCTTTATTCGATCAATACTATTACGATATAGGGCAGAAGTTTTATAATTACACCTCAGATGGAAGTCCTTTCCGCGGAGATATACACGGAACTATGGGAAGGCTTACTTTCATAGCCGGACCTGCAAGCGCACTTATTGAAAAGGAGCGTGAAATAGAACTTGGTGATGGGACTTTAATAGAGATCGTTACCAGCGATCCTGACGCGACGGATTTAAGGGGTTATAAAAGTGACAACGATCGTTATTCCAGATCATGGCACGAAAGGGTAAATAGGCGCATTCTGACCAGCTACGGCGCTGAATTTGTCACCCCGCGCGACCTTACGGAGCTGAACATTGATATCGTTAATGACAACACGCTTTTCCGCACAAACAGTACGGGTATGCTGTCATTCTATGCAACAAGCTCGGGCGAGCTTGAGTATCTCCCCGATTACAGCGAGCTTTCTGTTGACCCTAACGCCTACGGCATAAAGCTGGTGCTTGAAACAGAACCCGGAAGCGATCTTAGCTTGGGTACGATGGAGATATTGTCCTACGGTATGCCCTCGGACGAGCTTTTGCCTGTGTCTACATATATCTTTGATGAATTCGACACTCCAAGCCGTGAGGGAACGTGGACGTTCAGGCTGAAAGCGTACCGCAGTGACGGCGGTAAGCTGAACTATACTTCGGGAAACGGCAGTTATGTCGATGACGGAGAGTATACGTTCACCGTAAGATTTATGAAGCTCCCGACGGAATACCCCGAGGACGCCCAGGCAGATGACAAGATGCCGAAGGGTTTTGAGGTAGAGGACTTCGATCCCGCAGGAAACCCGTTTACCGCAACACAAGCCCCCGTCACACATACTGAGTGGCATTATTACGATGCTGTACCTTTTGAAGAAACGAGTACGGGCGAGACCCATGTACTGACTTTCCTGCGCGAGAAAACAGCCGATGCAAATATGCAGGGCGTGTATCTGCCTAAGATATACAATAACGTCGCAACAGCCAAGCTTCGTGACGGCGAGTATTATACAAGAGCAGGCTACGGAATAGGCGTGGAGCTTACAAGGGAGGACGCACTCAGCGTCGGCGCACAGGATTTTGAGGCAGGTATCGTGCTGTTTCCCGAGTATGGCTATCACGATTATGCCTGCAAGCTGGAGCGCGACGGCAATGATCTCGTTATGCAGATGAACCCGTATTCCATGTATTACGGAGATGTCCTGTATTCGGATTACAGCCGAGTACATTTTACTCCGATATGGTATCCCGACGGCGAGTACAAGATTGTTGTATTCCTGTATGAATACTGGACTCCCGCGGGTATGTTGTGGGACTATGCGGAGTATACCGTCCACATAAACGGCACTGTTTATGATGACTGGTATATCACACGAAATTAACATTAGGAGCAATCGGTAATGCTTTTTTGCAAACAATGCGGAAATGTTGTTGAAAAGGGCGACAAATTCTGCGTTTCATGTATGACCAGACTTGATAGCGAGGACGCGGTGCTCAGCAAAGAGGATTTCAGCCGTTTTCAGGCAGCGAAAAGCCATGTTTTCAATCCTGATCATGTTGTAGTGGATAATAACCTAAGCGGCTTTGAGGTGATGGAGCACAGGCTGACCGAGAAGATAGGCACAGTATTCGGTGTGGATCATTACAAGGCTGTAAGCCTTGATGAGAGCACCGATGTGGGGACGGTCATCAGACACCTTATCTTCCCGAGCCCCGAGGAACGCGACATCTGTGCCGTTATGCACAGGCTTAGCTATGACGAGGCGGATAGACTGGCGAAGGAGTTCGTTCAGTCGCTGCTGAATGAGATAACAGCTTACAATGCGTTCTGTGCGAGGATAGGCGTGCCGATGCTGAATTACAAGGCGGAGCATCATTATTCGCAGCTTTATAACAAACATCACGTCTTTGCAATGATGAAGGACGCGGTTCCGTTTATCATCTACGTGCAAAGAGAAAAGCTGACGGTGCGCAGGGTCATCAATATCGGACTTGATATTGCGGCGCAACTGATAAAGATGCGGCTCAACGGCTCGCCGTATGGCACATTTACCGACAACGCGCTGTTTGTGGGCGCTGACGGAAGAATATATATCGACGCGCATTTTGACAGAATGTATGAGCGATTCTATCCCTATACCACGCGCACAATGTACAACAGGGTGTTTATCCCGCGTGGCAAGATACAGCGCGAGGTATACAGCCTCGCCATGATACTTTACAGGCTGCTCAGTGGATATAATCACACTCATATCAATCCGCACAGGTCCGTCGTGACCAATGCGGACATCTGCAACGCAGAGGCAAGACGTTTGGCAGGGGAAACGCCCGTAGTTCCCGAAAAGGCATACAATATCCTTGGCACTAAGCTGACTGAGATGCTTTGCGTTTCTCAGCGAGAATACTGCCTTGAGGATATGCAGAACATTCTTGAAAACTCGCTCAACTACATCACCGTAGCGGAGCTTGACTCTATAATAAATTGATTTTGGTGGTAGTATATGAAAATTACTTTGATACAGACCAATGCTATACACAGCATCATATTGCCCGATAAGATAAGCGGTCAGTATTTTGTGGATCACACCAATGCCGTAGGCGAGGACGAGCGCTTGCTCAGCATTGTTCCGAACGGCGAGGAGTGGCAGGTGGAGTGCGGCATGAAGTCGTATATCATTGCGAAGGACAATTCCGATGCTATACGCAAGTTCAGCATCAAAAACGGAGTAAGGAATATCTGGATATGTATAAGGCGCACAGGCGAAAATGCCTTGCTGATATTTGAGGACAACAGCGCCGAGAGGACTGTCTTCAAAAAGTACAATGTGCGTTCTTCCATATCCATCGGCAGCAACCCTGTCAATACAGTATGCCTTAAATCCAACCTTGTCGGTGACAAGATCGCTGATATCATCTATGACGGAAAATCCATGGTCTACAAGGAATGTGCCGCAAACGCGAGGACTTATATCAACGGGATAAGGACCTCCGAGAAGGCGCTACTTCCCGGCGACAATATCTATATCCTCGGTTATTCTATCATCGTGGGACGTGATATACTTGCGTTTAACAACACTCCTGCGCTTATTGTACAGCAGGGAGCGCTGACGGAGTTCGTCTACCCCGAGAGGCAGCTTGAGGATATACGACAGTATTTCGATGATGTACATACAAATCCGCTGTTTACTATAGCACCGCGCTTCTGCGAGGGTATGCTTCCCTGCGAGATAGAGGTTGTGATGCCGCCCAATCTCAACAACACCAATAAAAAGCCTGCTGTGCTTCAGATGGGACCGTCGTTCACGATGGGTACTGCTTCGGCTACTACTGCTGCGCTGACTGTTATCAACGGCATCGATCAGGGCAGGGAGATCTCCTCGATGATGCCAACTATCGTTATGGCATGCAGTATGATGCTCAGCGCTATCATCTGGCCTGTGATCTCCAAAAGCTATGAGAAGGCGCACGATAAAAAACAGGAAAAGAAGCGCAAGAAGTATTATCTGAAGTATCTTGACGATATCAAGGAGGAGATCCACGCTGTCATAAACAAGCAGAAGGATTATCTGCTCGCCGCATATCCCTCGCTTGAGGAGATATATGATATAGCAGATCGCCGCACAGTACGCCTGTGGGAACGCCTTATCGACAGTGATGACTTCCTGTCCGTATGTGCTGGTCTGGGCGCTGTACCGCTGCTTGGCACTGTGAGCTTTGAAAAGAACAAAAACCCCATGAACCCCGATATCCTTGTAGATGTTATGGAAAAGCTGAAGGCGGAAAGCAGGGATCTTCCCGATGCGCCGATCGTTTTCTCGCTGAAGGATCATCGCGTGATGGGCGTTATCGGCGAGCGTCCGAAGGCAATCGAATTTGCGGCAAGCATGATCGTACAGCTAGCAGCGCTGCATTGCTATGACGTGATGAAGCTCGTCATCATCTACGATCCCGAGGAAAACGCTCAGTGGGAGCACCTGCGCTGGCTACCCCATACATGGGACAAGTCACATTCTGTGCGTTATGTCGCGACCAACCTTGACGAGCTGAAGCCTGTTACTGCTTCGCTTGAGTCGCTGCTTATCGAACAAACGGACGGGGGATCCACTCCCGACTGCCACTATGTAGTGCTTTTCGCAAGCCGCGATCTTTATGAAAAAACAAATCTTGTTTCCGATATCCTTGCAAGCCCTGCAAGCTCTGTGTTCAGCGTTATCACATTGTTTGACGAGCTGAGTCAGCTTCCAAAGGAGTGTACGCTGACAGTAGAACTGGGCGAAAGATCAGTTTTGCGTACAGCAGGCAGTGTAAACGGCAGGGCGCTTACACCGCTGACATCGGACAATGTTGATCTCAGAAAGATCACTGTCGCACTGTCGGGTGTAAGGCTAAATGACGCAGCAAACAAGTTCCAGCTTCCCAATATGATATCTTTCCTCGACCTTTACGAGGCAAAGTATATCGAGGAGCTTAACCTTATGAAACGCTGGAGCGAAAACAATCCGGTTACTTCGCTTGCTGCGCCTATCGGCGTTGACTCCAAGGGCGGTATATGCAATCTTGATCTGCACCAGAAAGCGCATGGTCCTCACGGTCTTATCGCGGGTACTACGGGCTCAGGTAAGAGTGAGTTCATCATGACGTTTATTCTTTCGCTTGCTGTAAATTACAGCCCGAAAGAGGTGTCGTTTGTGCTTATCGACTATAAGGGCGGCGGTATGGCGGTAGCTTTCAGCGAGCTTCCTCACGTCGCCGGCATCATCACAAACCTTGACGGCGCCTCAGTAAACCGCTCGCTGATCTCTATTGAGAGTGAGCTGAAGCGCAGACAGCGTGTGTTCCTTGAAACAGGCAAGATGCTCGGCACTACCATTAACGACATCTATACATATCAGCGTCTTTGCCGTGAAAACGACTTTATTGAGCCTATGCAGCATATGTTCATCATCTCGGACGAGTTTGCAGAGCTTAAAAAGCAGCAGCCTGAGTTTATGGACAAGCTTATCTCTGCCGCACGTATCGGTCGAAGCTTAGGCGTGCATCTTATCCTTGCTACACAGAAGCCCAGCGGCGTTGTAAACGATCAGATCTGGAGCAACTCAAGGTTCAAGATCTGCCTTAAGGTGCAGGATCGTGAGGACAGCACCGAGGTCATCAAGCGTCCCGACGCTGCCGCTATCACGCAGACAGGACGTTTCTACCTGCAGGTAGGCTACAATGAGGTGTTTGACCTCGGACAGTCGGCATGGTGCGGTGCGGATTATGCGCCCGACAGCACTGAAAAGCAGAATGAAAATGATAAGATCACTATCATTGACAATGTCGGCAGAGTGATCGCTGAAACCACCAAAAAGTCAGCAAGAGCGGCTTGTGCAAAGAAGGACAGCGGCAAGATAAAGCCCGAAACCCAGATAGAGGCTATCGTAAAGCACATCACACAGGTGGCTGCGATAGATGATATCAAGGCAATGCCGCTGTGGCTGGATACTATCCCATTCGATATACTTCAGAAGGCTACAGAGGAGAAGTACGGCTACACATACGAGGGCTGTGCGCCTGTTGTTGCGATGGGTGAATGCGATATCCCCGAAAAGCAGGCTCAGGAGCTTATGACAGTATCGGCTGCGGACGGAAACATATTCCTGTGCGGCTCAGAGGGCAGCGGCAAGACTTCGTTCCTGTTCTCCTATATCTATGGTGTGCTGGCGAACTACTCGCCCGCAAAGAATGTATTCTATATCCTTGATTTCTCCTCCGAAACGCTTAAGGCATTTGAAGATTACAACGGTGTCGGCGCGGTCATCACCCTGACGCAGAAGGAGAAGCTGGACAGCCTTATGAACTATATCGCGAAGGAGATAAGCCAAAGACGTGAAAAGCTCGCGACTGTCAGCGGCGGCTTCCCCGAGTACAACAGGGAGCATGATGATATGCCGGCGATGATAGTGGTCATTTCCAACTACGGCGCTTTCAAGGAGAGTTATGAAGATTACGAGAGCACTCTTGAAATGTTTACCCGTGACGGTCAAAAGCTTGGTATCTTCTTTATCATAACGGGTCTTACTTCCTCTGCGATGAAGTTCCGTATGATGCAGAATTTCCGTCAGAGCTTTGCAATGAATCTGAATGACGACTCCTATGTATCTGTTATCGGCTCTACACATGGCAAGCTTCCTGCTTCGGGCAAGGGACGCGGACTTATGGTAGGAGAGGACGATATCGTTTGCGAGTTCCAGACAGCTTTCCTTACTGACGGCGACATTTACCGTTATGTTGTGGATAACACTGAGGCTGTAAATGTAAAATGGAAGGGCAAGCGCGCGTTTAAGATCAAGACGCTGCCTCAGTGCTACACTGCCGAGATGGCGGAGGAATACACTGTTGAGGACAAGCCGCTCATGGTTCCGGTCGCACTGGACACTCAGTATGCAGAGCCGATCTATGCAGATCTGTATTCGAGAGTAAACCTCTTGCTTCACGGAGGCACTGATACTCAGCCTGTGCTTGGCGCGCTTACCGAGTATCTTTCGGGCAAGGCGCGTATTATAGTGCTTGATCCCGATAACGGCTTTATTGCGAACGGCAGTGAGTGCGAGTGCTATCGCGGCGATCAGGTAGTCGAGAAGATACATGAGTTGTATCAGACCGCACTTGAGCGCTATCACGAAACCAAAAAGGAAAATGCAGCCCCCGATGAATATGTTTATCAGGGTGAGCGCATCGTTATCATATTCAATTCGCTTGCTTCCTGCGAGCGTCATATTCAGCAGCAGATAGCTTCGCAGTTTACTGAGGATCAGCTTGACATCATGCACCACACAGTGAGCGAGCGTATTAAGGAGCTGGAGAATGTGCTGAGAGGCGCTCCGTGCGACTACGGTATTCATTGTGTCATCTGCGAAAAGGCTTCGGCTATGTACAAGAACATCACTGCGTCATGGTTTACGAGAAACTGCAAGATCAACAGATACTTTTGGTTCGGACCGAAGCTGTCGGGCGAGGACACCTTCAAGCACGCTAAGCTGCGCGACAACAACCTTGACTATGGAGAGAACCTGGGCTATAGTGTAAACAAGGGTCATACACAGCTTGTTGAATTCATGACTACGGAGGAGGAATAAAGTATGGAAGAAAAGATAATCATCGAAGTTTATTTCCCCTCGCTTATGCGTTCTTTTGACATTGAGATACCCAGCCGTCTGCGATTTCATTATATTGCTGACATGATCGAAAGAGCTGTCAGCAGTATAACTGCGGGTCAGTATATGCCGTCGGGCTGTGCTATCCTGTGCGATCGCGACACAGGAGTTGTGCTGGATATCAACGAGTGTGCAGACAGGGTATGTATGCATAACGGATCAAGGGTCATGGTGCTCTGATCTGAAATATTTTATTTTTGAAAGGGTTTAATAATGAGAATACTGAAAAACAGGCTGTTTATCGGCTGCATTTGCATCATTGTTGCTTTTGCGATCGGCTTTATTGCTGTTCCTAAGGTTACGGATATGCTGAACGATAAGATCAATGTGGTAGTGCTTAACACCGATGTTGAAAAGGGTGATCAGCTCACTCCCGATATGTTCAAGCTGGTACAAATGAGCAAGGGCGATGTGCTTTATGCTGACAACGAGTTCTACAACAGCATTGATGTCAGCAACGGTCAGGCTGTAAACAACCGTCTGATGTTCGATCCCAAGGATAAGGTCATCTATGCCGCGCTGGATATGAAGATGAACGATATCGTAACGGATATGAAGATATCCGAAACATATCCATATAAGGACGAGAAGCTCCGTGCGCTTGGTGATAATGAGTATGCCGTATCGGTGACTGTATCCTCGCTTGCTACCTCGGTATCTGCGAAGATAATGGCAGGAGATATCGTTACTCTGCTTGTCTGCGATGAGGACGAGGAGGGCGCAGCAGCCGCTCCTTCCGAGCTGATGTATGTTGAGGTGCTCAATATCAACAACTCTGACGCTGTTGATATCAACGACGTTGAGGCAGGCACGGAAAACGGTATTCCCAGCGTTGTTACATTCAAGGTAAACCTGTATCAGGCTCAGCTTCTGGCAGGCTTTGAGCAGTCCTCGGTCATTCATCTTGCGCTCGTATGCCGCGGCGACGAGGTCAAGGCTCAAGAGCTGCTGAACAAGCAACAGCAGTATTTCATCGACAACAACCTGCTGTACAGCGATGCGTGGTTCTATAACAGCGAAAGCGAGGGCGCAGCACAATGAATGCAAGCATCATAACAGTCTGGGGAAGCTCTGCCAGCGGAAAGACCGTAACTTCTCTTGCGATTGCTGCTGTACTTGCTGAACAGAACAAGAACGTTATCGTATTCAACAGCGATAAGCTCGTTCCTGCGCTGAAGATGTACTGCCCTAATCAGGAGATAAACAGCAACCACTCTATCGGCCCGCTGCTCATGTCGGGAAGATACGATGACACCATTTTTGCAGAAAAGCTTGTCCCCCACCCCGACAGCGAATACATTTGCTTTGCGGGAATGGCGCCCTCCGACACCTACATCACATATAACAATTTTGAGAGAGCCTTTGTTATACAGATGCTAAATAAGATGGCAAACCTTGCTGATTATGTTATCATCGACGGCAGCAGCAATCCCATCGAGGACACCATGACGCTGACAGGTCTTGAGATATCGGATCATGTTATCCGCACCATCACGGCAGACGTAAAGGGTCTTATCTACCTGAAATCAGCGCGACATATGTATCAGGAGGAGAAATACCGCTTCAATGACCACATCACCGTACTTGGAAATATCCGTGATGTATCGCCCGTTTCGGAGGTCATCTCCGTTTCAAGCAAGTATGATTATACTTTATGCTATGCTCCCGAGATAGAAAACCGTTTTATCGCAGGCGAGCTTATGAAGAATTTTAAAACATCTGCCGGACGTTCGTTTGAAAAGAATATCCGTCGTCTGGCTGAGAGGATCAAACAACCATGAGTTCAGACGTACAGAGTTATCTTAAATCCAAGCACGGCGTTACTACATATCCCGATTTGCTCTCGAAAGTACAGGAGTACATGGCAAATACCTACGAGGCACTGCTTTCCGCAGACCTCAGCGAGTCCGATGTAAAGCTTGTTAAGGACTACATAAAGCAGTACCTTGTCACTTACGCGATACACCTCGGAGATTACACCGATGATGAGCTGACAGACAAACTGTTCAGCGATATGGCGGAATATTCCTTCCTCACAAAGCTTATTGAGAATGCGGAGAAGATCCGCCTTGAGGAGATCGATATCAACGCATGGAACGATATCGATCTCATTGTAAACGGCAAAAAGCACAAATCTATCGAGACCTTCCTTTCGCCGCAGCACGCTATCGACATCGTAAGACGTATGCTTCAGGCTCATGGCAGCGTTATCGACGACGGCAAGCCTATGGCGCTTGGCTCACTCGCCAAAAATATCCGTATCACCGCGCTGAAAACGCCTATTCTTGATGACGACATAGGCATTGCGGCGTCTATCCGTATCGTGCATAAGTCTGCGTTATCGCGTGACAAGCTTGCGCACGGCACGGCGACAGGCGGTATGCTTGACTTTCTTGCCTGCGTTGTAAGATACGGCATAAGCGTATGCGTTGCGGGAAATACAGGTTCAGGAAAGACCTCTACCGCAAGCTGGCTGATGTCAACGCTCCCGAATGAAAAGCGTATCTATACCATTGAGGAGGGATCGCGTGAGTTCGACCTTATCCGCCGTGACGCTAAGGGTAAGCCGATAAACAGTGTTATTCACACACTGACGAAGACCACTGTTGACAAGTCCAACGACATAACGCAGGAGATACTGCTGGATAATGCGCTGCGTTTCAATCCCGACATCATCTGCGTCGGTGAGATGAGAAGCCGAGAGGCGTTCGCCGCACAGGAAGCGGCAAGAACGGGTCATACTGTCATCACCACCATACACTCAAAGAGCGCACCGGGTGCATATATGCGTATGACAACGCTTGCAAAGAGAGCGTATGAGTTCAACGATGAAACGTTGATGAAAATGATGGTAGAAGCATTCCCGATAATCGTGTTCCAGCGCCAGTTTGAGGACTCCAGCCGTAAGATGACCGAGATCATTGAGGGCGAGGATTACTATAACGGTCAGCTTAAATACCGCACGCTGTTCAGATATTGCGTTGACGATAACGCTGCGGTAGACGGCAAGGTGCAGATCACAGGGCATTTCGAGCCTGTAGAGCGCATTTCCGAGCGCCTCAGGAACGAGCTGATCCAGAATGGTGCGCCCAAGCGCATCGCAGACTTTTTCTGAGAGGGGGGCAATATATGTTCTGGATATCATTTCTGGTCACTGTGCTGCTTGTTATTGGTATAGTGCTGGTGCTGAAGATAGATAAGAACAGTCTGAACGACTTTTTCAGCGTGACAAGGTCAATGACTGTCGAGCGCATCAAAAAGCCGAAAAAGCAGAAGCAGATCTCACTGAAAAGGCGCGTTGACCTCATCATCAACGGTAAAAAGAGCAACTTCATCATACGTACCTTTCAGGAGACCGAGGTCATACTTTCCGAAATGCATCAGAAGCACCGCTTGCTCGGTGTTTATATCCTCAGCGGCGTATGCTGCCTGTTCGGACTGCTGGTTGCATGGGTCATGCAGAATGTGTTCGTTGCGCCGCCGCTTGCAGTCGGCGCTGCGCTGGTACCTACATGGATAGTAAAGCTCAACGCCTCGCGCGGCAAGAAAAAGCTCGTATCGGAGCTTGAGGTTGCGCTTTCGGGTATCACCACCTCGTATCTCAGAAGCGACAATATAATCGTCGCAGTGGAGGAGAACCTTGTTTATCTCGAAAAGCCCATAAAGACGGTGTTTTCGAAGTTCGTCAATGAAAACAAGCTCATCAATTCAAATGTGGGTCTTGGTATACAGAAGATGCGTCACAGCCTCAATAATGAGATATTTCAGGAATGGTGCGACGCGCTGTATCAGTGCCAGTCAGACCGCACACTGAAGTCTACGCTGTTTCCCGTCGTAAATAAGTTTTCCGAAACGAAAAGTATACAGGCAGAGCTTGATACGCTCATGATAGCGCCGTTCAAGGACACCATCTCCATCGCTGTCATCGTTTTGCTCAGTATCCCGCTGATGCAGCTTGTAAATGCCGAGTGGTTCAATATCCTTGTTAATACCGTTCCGGGGCAGGTGATACTTGGTGTCACATTCTCCATACTGGTGTTTGCGATCAACAAGTCTGTAAGCCTCACATCACCAATAAGAAGGGACGAAACAGATGGATAATATAATGGAATTTTTAAAGGGTGCAAGCCCGCTTGTGGTGCTGCTCATCATTCTGGGCTTTGTACTACTTGCATACGGTCTGTATCAGATATTTGCAGACTTTCTGAATGTCCCTTCGCGCGGCGCAAAAAGAGCTGTTCTGGCACTGGAGAGCAAGAAAAAATCCTTGTTTGAGTCTATCACAATTCCGCTCGCACAGAAGATAGAACCTCATTATAAAATGGACGAGCAGAAGAAGAGCTCGATACAGAAAAAGCTGTACTCGGCGCAGATACATTACTCGCCCGAGTTCTATATGTCCAAGGCGGTAGCGGAGGGATTGGTGGTAGCGTGCCTTGCAATACCGATGTATTTCATTTTTCCGCTTGTTTCTATTCTTTGTATCGTGCTGGGTATATCCGTATACTACAAGCACATTGAGGATCTGGACGAGATAATCCGCAAGAAGAGTGAAAAGATCGACGGTGAGCTTGCTATGTTTGCAAGCACCATAAAGCAGCAGCTTGCCACCTCTCGCGATGTCATGAAGATACTTGTCAGCTATCGCAAGATATGCGGCGACGAGCTTGTACATGAACTTGATATGACCATTGCGGATATGAAGACAGGCAACTACGAAACGGCTCTCAAAAACCTTGAGATGCGCATACCCAGCGTAGGGCTTTCCGAGATAATCCGCGGTCTGCTTGCCGTTGTAAGAGGCGACGATCAGCGCGGCTACTTTGAAATGCTGGCGCATGACCTTGCGGTCAGCGATAAGGAGCGCCTGAAGCGTATTGCGATGAAGCGCCCCGATAAGCTGAAGGTGGCTACGGTGCTGATGGTAATGTCGTTTCTGATGATGTATCTGTATGTTATCGGCTATCAGATCTTCGTACAGATGCAGGATATATTCTAAGTAAACAATAACCTGAAGGTTATATAATAATTTAATTTCTGGAGGACTAAAAAATGAAAAAAGCAATGCTTAAGCTCTTTGCAGCAAAGGAAACAATGAAGTACAGACTGTGTGCCAACAAGGGCGCGGCGTATGTGGATCTGCTTATCAAGATCCTTATCGCTGTTGTTGTGGGCGCTCTTATACTTGGTCTGCTGGTTATGCTGGTAAACACACTGTGGCCTGAGCTTTCCGCACAGATCATGGATATGTTCAACGCAGGCGGCGCCGGAGGCGCTGAGGGATGATCGTTCCGTTGAAGCGGCTTTTATCCAGGGTCAGGGCTAATCGCGGTGAGATGTATATCGACACCATCATATCTGTATTTGTTATTCTTTTCATACTGGCATTGGTAATGACGCTTCTGCCCGTATTTATGAAGAAATACAATCTTGATATGATGGCGAATGAGATATCGCGTTTTATCGCAGTATCAGGAACCACATCAAGCTTTGATATTGAGGAGCTTGAGGAGGACTACGGAATAGAGCTTGACTCATGGAATATTGAGATATCCGAGGACGCAAGGACAGGAATCTCACCCGACGGCGGCACTATGATACAGCTTGCCGATGATTTCACTGTTACTATAGTGACGCACCAGAATGTAGGTGTAGGCGGTATCCTTGCCGATATGGATATACCGATCACATCGGTTGCAAAAGGAAGAAGTGAAGTATATTGGAAAGAACTTGCCTTAGAGGAATAAAGCGCTTATGCTGCACTAAGGGCGCAAGTATGCTGAAGGTGCTTATCATCGTCATGGCTTTGATGATACTTATTGGATTTATGTATCAGATATTGGTGATCTACAGTATTGCCAATAATGTAAACACCACAGTAGAGCGCACGGTCATTTCGCTGGCTTCGTACAACAAGCCCATCGTGTATTCTTCGATGCGTGAGGGCAACACCATGATAGTGGACAAGAACGCGCTTTTCGGCAGGGAGGAGCTGATGGAGAGCCTTTGTGACGAGCTTGCCGCAACGCAGCTTTCCGAAAGCTCGCTCATGCGAGAGAGCAACGAGGGCGGCTTTTTTTACAGGATAACGGGTCTGACGGTGGAGATGGAGAATATCGACTCGCGCTCTTCCGACGTGACGATAACGTTCATCACTGATTTTGATCTTGAGATACCTGTGGCGGCATTCTGGAATTTCGGCTCCATCAATATCCCCATGCAGGTGAGATCGGTATTTACCAGCAAGGGTTGATATGTTTTCACAATAATAAACCCCTCTCCGAACTATGAGCTGAACCCCTTTGTGCAGACAGCACAAAGGGGTTCAGTTCATAAAGAGGGGGATTTCTTTTTTGGAATAACTTGTTGGAAAAGTATACAAGCGCGGCGATGTTTTTCTGTGGGGTATGCCAAAAAGGCAACGATATCGCGGAATTTGTTGAAATCAACCGAGAATGGTGATATAATAGAAGTATGAAGATAAACTTATTTACGGAGCAAATATGATATACACAGTTACATTCAATCCTGCCATAGACTATGTCGTCCGCTGTGATGAGTTTTCGCTCGGCGGCGTCAACCGCACCTCGTCCGAGGCTATGTTCTTCGGCGGCAAGGGAATAAACGTATCGCTGGTGCTTGCGCAGCTTGGAGTTTCGTCCTGTGCGCTGGGCTTTACGGCAGGCTTTACGGGCGAGGCTATCGAAAAGGGAATAGCGGCGCTTGGCGTTAGGAGCGAGTTTATCCGCGTTAAGGAAGGCTTCTCGCGTATAAATGTTAAGCTTAAATCGGGCGCGGAAACCGAAATAAACGGTCAGGGTCCCGTGGTCTCGGCAGAGGAGCTTCAGCGGCTTTTTGATAAGCTGTCTGAGCTTTCGGACGGAGATACGCTGGTGCTTGCGGGAAGCGTACCCAAGTCGCTCCCCGACGACATTTACAGGCAGATAATGCTGCTGCTTTCAGGACGTGATATCCGTATCATCGTGGACGCGTCGGGCGCGCTTTTGAAAAACGTGCTGGAATTTCGCCCGTACCTAATAAAACCGAATAATTTCGAGCTTGCGGAGCTTTTTGATACGGAGCTTAAAAGCGACGAGGACGTGATCTGTCACTGTAGGAGATTGCAGGAGATGGGCGCGCGCAACGTGCTGGTTTCGATGGCAGAGCGCGGCTCGCTGCTGCTGACAGAAGGCGGCGAGGTGTATCGCGAGGGCGTTTGCAAGGGCGAGGTGAAAAACTCGGTGGGTGCAGGCGACTCGATGGTTGCAGGCTTTATCGCAGGTCTTTCCGACAGCTTCGGCTATGCGCTGAAGCTAGGCACTGCCTGCGGCGGAGCAACGGCATTCTCCGACGGACTTGCAGAGAAAAAGGATATCGACAGGCTGCTCATGCAGCTTTAAAACTACTTCAAAGGGGGCGGCATCATGAAGATACTTCAGGGAAAAGGCGTATCGGACGGTATTGCATTCGGGCGCGTGAGATTTTTCAGGCGCGACGAGATAAGCGTAAGGCGCGGTCGTATCGAGGACGCAGACGCTGAGCTTGTGCGTTACCTCAACGCAAAGCGCGCAGCACTGGCGCAGCTTGACGACCTGTACAAGCGCACTCTTGCTGAGTTCGGCAGGGAGGAGGCGGAGATATTCTCCGTCCACCGTATGATGCTGGAGGACCCCGACTTCAACAGCTCGGTAGAGCGCATAATCCGCCGTCAGAGCATCAATGCCGAGTATGCCGTGGCGATGACCTCGCGCAACTTCGCGGAGATGTTCTCGATAATTGAGGACGACTATATGCGTGAGCGCGTGGCTGACGTACAGGACGTTTCCAACCGCCTTGTGCGCTGCCTGATGAAGAAGTCCTCCTCGCCGCAGGAGCACAAGGGTAAGAGCGTTATCTGCGCGGACGATTTTTCACCGTCGGAAACAGCGGCGATGGACAGAAATTCCGTGGTGGCGCTGTGCACTTCGAGAGGCTCGGCGACCTCGCACACGGCTATCCTTGCGCGTACTATGGGCATTCCTGCGGTGGTGGGTCTGCACGACGAATTTTATGAGATATGCGACGGCGACGAGATAATCGTTGACGGCAGAAGCGGCAAGCTCTACGTCAATCCCGACGAGAACACAAAGACCGAAATGCTCCGCCGTCAGACAGAGCAGAAGCTCCACCGCGAGCAGCTTCACGGGCTTTACGGCAAGGAGAACGTCACCCTTGACGGAGTAAAGATAGACCTGTACGCAAACGTCGGCAGCCTTGACGATATCAATGCTGCGATAGCCAACGACTGCGGCGGTATCGGACTGCTGAGAAGCGAATTTCTGTACATGGACAGCAGCACTCCGCCCGACGAGGAATACCAGTACCGCATTTACAGCGAGGCACTTGAGCGCATGGGCGGCAAGCGCGTAGTTATCCGCACGCTTGACATCGGCGCGGACAAGCAGGCGGGCTGCTTTATGCTGCCGCGCGAGGAGAACCCTGCGCTCGGTGTGCGCGGAATACGCTTCTGTCTTGCAAACCCCGATGTGTTCAGGACGCAGATAAGGGCGCTGCTTCGCGCGTCCGCACACGGCAGGCTTGCGATAATGTTCCCGATGATAATTGCTGTGGAGGAGGTCTTGGAGGCTAAGCGGCTCATTGAAGAGGTAAAAGCGGAGCTTCGCGCGGACAATATCCCGTTTGACAGCAGCATCGAGATCGGTATTATGATAGAAACTCCCGCGTCGGTGGTGATAAGCGATCTGCTTGCGGCACAGGTGGACTTTTTCAGCGTAGGCTCAAACGATCTTACGCAGTACACTCTTGCGGTAGACAGGCAGAACCCCGGGCTTGACAGATATCACAATTCGCGCCATACCGCTTTGCTTCGAATGATACGCTATGCTGCGCAGAACATTCACGAAAATGGCGGCTGGATAGGAATATGCGGCGAGCTTGGCGCGGACGATGAGCTTACCGAGGCATTCCTCGCAATGGGCGTGGACGAGCTTTCCGTAACGCCGTCTGCGATACTTCCGCTGAGAGAAAGGGTGCGCTCGCTGGATCTTTCCAGAAAGAAGCTTATCCTTGACGCGATAGGCGGAAGAGATCAGTGATGAGATGCACGGCGTGCATCTCATCAAATGAATAGTGAAAAGTGAATAGTGAATAGTGAATAAATATTGTATCGGCTTCGCCGATGGATTTAAAAGCCGCTATCGCGGCTGATTGAAACGTTACGGCGAAGCCGTTTTCAGATCTGTGCCGTCAGGCGCACCTGAATTATTCACGGTTCACTATTCGTTATTCACTCATAAAAATATCCCCGAGAATTTTTCGGGGATTTTCTTATGAGCTTATTCTTTCGGAAATAAACGCTGCTATCTCGTTTTCGGGTATCTCAAGCACGAATGCAAATTCGCGGTTTATAAGCTGCTCTGCCGAGCGCATTGCCTTTTCGTCTGCGGCAAGCATCTTCTTGCCCATCTCTATGCGCTTTTGCTTTTCGAGGTACAGCGAATGCAGCAGGCTTATCACAAGGCGGTAGTCGCCGCTTGAAATCACCTGATTTATGCGCTCCTTGCGGTTGGGAGCGTTTTCGCCCCAGTCGGGCATATCGCCCTTCATACCGTCGATAAGCGCCAGCACCTCGTCCTTGCTGAGCAGCCCGCGAAGCTTTGTGTCGGCACAGCTCAGCGGCACATAGTATTTTGAGCCATGCGCGTCCACAGGCACCAGCACACAATACTCGCACTTTGCAACACCGTCAAAGCTTTTCTCCTCAAAGCCGTCGATACGGCATATTTCGCTCCCACGATATATCACATAGCGTCCTGTTTCAAGTTGCATGATCTCCTCCGTTTTCTGTTCGAGAGCCGATTTTTGCATTGGCGCATATTGGCTCATTGTATATATTTATTTTAGCACAAAAACGGATTTATTTCAAAGGCAATTATACACAATAATTATTGCGCGATATATGGGGAAAGTGCCTAACGGCTCATTCCTCGGCGTCGAAAACATAGCCTACCGAGCGTATCGAGTGTATCAGCGAGCCGTAATGACCTATCTTCTTTTTGATCTTGTTTATGTGTACTGTCAGCGTGTGGTGGTTCACGTTTGACGTTCCCCACACACGCGAGATAAGCTCGCCGCGGTCAAATACATGGCATCTTCGGGACATCAGCAGGTGCAGCAGATGAAGCTCCTTCAGCGTCATTTTCAGCTCCACACCGTCGCACACCGCCGTAAGCTGCTCTATATCTACAGAAAGACCGCGGTATTCGTACCTTGCATCAAGCGGAATGAAATCCAGCGGACGCACCTTTTCAAGCAGCCTTTCTATTGCAAGGCGCAGCTCCTCTATGCTGAACGGACGGGTCATCACGCTGTCTGCACCGTCTGCGATAAGGCTCTCAGGCGAGTGCGCGGATACGCGTGAGCGCACTGCTATCACAGGGGTGAGCCTGCCGCCGCGAAGCTGTGATATCGGTGCTTTTATGCTGCCGCCGAACTGCTCGCAGCTTATGACGATAACATCAGCATTATACGCACTGCTTGCCGAGAAGATATCCACGCCTGCATAGGAAAGCACGTCCATGCCTGCATTGAGCAGATAGTCGGTGATCATTCGTCTGAGCTTTGGGATATCCTCAATAATCACTATTTTGCCGTAGGACATAGGCGCTCCTTACACTCTGTAGCCGTACATCGGGTCGAGCTGCATTTCGGCAGACAGAGCCGCATTGAGCATGATGAGGAATACTATCAGCGCTATCATGGCGGCGGTGATGAGCGCTCCGAATATTATCAGCAGCACATCAGTGCCGCTGCGATCTTTACTTCGCAGATTTTTTATTCCTGTGCCGCACATGACTATTCCGCCAAGACCGACAACTGAAAGACCTGCGATGAACAGCCAGAATATTATAGCGCCAAAGATATCCATATTATCACCCTCCGAAATATTCAAAGACCGCCGCATTATAACTATGCGGCGGTCCTAGCTTGTCGAAAAACCTTGTCTTTACCCGCGGAGCGGGAATTTTAAATAACTTTTTTGGTGTGGCTCTGCCACATCAAAAAACACTTCTATCCGCACAACTGTGCGAATTGGCGGCATCGCCGCCAATGAGTGCGGGCAGTGCGGATGTTTCGGCGGAAAAGTCCCAACGGGACTTTTTCGACGGTCTGAGACCGCCGCATTATAACTATGCGGCGGTCCTGCATTTTTAATTTCAAGCGTTCAGCTTATCAGCCGAGAACTACCTCTACCTCATGCTCGCCGCCGTCAAATACGGGGATAACATTTCCGTCTACAGCCTTGCCGTCAACAGTCATGCTCTTAACGCCTGCGCAAACGTGATCGGGGTTCTTAACTGTGATGTTGTAAACAGCGCCTCTGAACAGTCTGGAAGCCTTGAAGCCGTCCCATGCTGCGGGAATGGAGGGGCTTATCTCAAGACCGTTGTACTGGGGCTTAACACCGAGAATGTACTGGGATACAGCTACGAAGTTCCAAGCGGCTGTACCTGTGAGCCAGGAGTTCTTAGCCTCGCCGTGACGCGCTGCGTCCTTACCTGCGATCATCTGAGCGTATACATAAGGCTCTGTTCTGTGCAGATCGGACTTCTCCTCGCGGAATGCGGGAGCGATCTTGCTGTAGTACTCATAAGCCTTGTCGCCGTGACCTACGAAAGCCTCAGCGCAGATGATCCATGCGTTGTTGTGGCAGAATACGCCTGCGTTCTCCTTGTAACCGCCGGGGTATGTGGAGATCTCGCCGTACTCAACCTTGTATGTTGTGAATGCGGGGTTGTTCAGTACCATACCGTGATCGGAGTTGAGGTACTTGTCGATGCTCTCGAGAGTCTTGATGTCGTAGCCCTTGTCCTTGCCAAGACCTGCGAGAACGCACCAGCCCTGAGGCTCGATGAAAATCTTGCCCTCTTCGCACTCGGAGGAGCCGACCTTGTTGCCGTTGTGATCGTAAGCGCGGAGATACCACTCGCCGTCGTAGCCGTACTTAACGGTAAGTTCTCTCATCTTCTCGATCTCAGCCTCAGCCTTCTTAGCCTCTTCCTCGTCGCCCTTCAGACGGCACATAGCAGCGTACTCGGGAGCGATGAAGCAGAACATACCTGCGATCATTACAGACTCAGCGACCTGAGAATAGAAGGGAGGATTCGGGAAGATATCCTTGTTGTTGTATGTCTGGAAGCTCTCGCCGGGCTTGTCGGAGAAGCAGGAGAGGTTCAGGCAGTCGTTCCAGTCAGCACGACCGGAGAGGGGCAGGCCGTGAGGACCAACCTTCTTTACAACGTGGTAGAATGCTCTCTTAACGTGGTCGAGCATTGTATCGGCAAGCTCTGCCTTGTTCTCGTAGGGAACCATCTCGTCGAGGATAGAAACGTCGCCTGTTTCCTTGATGTAAGCGGAAACTGCGAGGATCATCCACAGCGGGTCGTCATTGAAGTTGGAGCCAAGCTCGTGGTTGCCCATTTTTGTGAGGGGCTGATACTGGTGGTAAGCGCCGCCGTCCTCGAGCATTGTAGCAGCGAGGTCGATAAGTCTTTCGCGCGCTCTCTCGGGGATCTGGTGAACGAAGCCGAGCAGATCCTGGTTGGAGTCGCGGAAGCCCATGCCTCTGCCGATACCGCTCTCGAAGTAGGAAGCGGAACGGGACATATTGAATGTAACCATGCACTGGTACTGGTTCCAGATGTTTACCATTCTGTTGAGCTTCTCGTCGGGAGAGTCGACGCTGTACTGCATAAGCAGCTTATCCCAGTAGTTCTTCAGGCTCTCAAACAGCTTGTCAGCCTTCTCGGGAGTATCGCACATAGCGATCATCTCGTTAGCCTTTGCCTTGTTGATAACGTTAGCGAGGGGCTTGCTGTTTCCGTGACCGTCTACTGTATAGCTTGCCTTGATACCGTCGTAGTTGCCGCTCTTGTCGAACTTCTCAGCAGCGGGCATCTCAACATAGCCGAGGCAGAATACCAGCTCCTTTGTTTCGCCTGCATTAAGCTCCAGCTCTATGTAGTGGGAAGCGATGGGAGACCAGCCGTCTGCAACGGAGTTCTTCGGAGCGCCTGCTGTAACTGCGTCAGGTCTGTCAAAGCCGTTATACAGACCGAGGAAGCTCTCTCTGTCGGTATCGAAGCCCTGAATGGGAGCGTTTACTGTGTAGAATGCGAAGTGATCGCGGCGCTCCTTGTACTCTGTCTTGTGGAAGATGGTAGAGCCGAGGATCTCGACCTCGCCTGTGTTGAAGTTTCTCTGGAAGTTTGTTGTATCGTCGTTAGCGTCCCAAAGACACCACTCGAGGAAGCTGAACAGCTTCAGGCTCTTCTTTTCGGAGCTTTCGTTTGTGATAGTTACCTTCTGGATCTCGCCGTTGAAATCCTGAGGAACGAAGAACTTTACAGTAGCCTTTACGCCGTTCTTTGTACCGCTGATGATGGTGTAGCCCATACCGTGACGGCACTCGTAAGCGTCAAGCTCTGTCTTAACGGGAGACCAGCCGGGGTTCCAAATGGTGTCGCCGTCCTTGAGGTAGAAATATCTGCCGCCCATATCAACGGGAACGTTGTTGTAGCGGTAGCGTGTAATACGGCGCAGACGAGCGTCCTTATAGAAGCTGTAGCCGCCTGCTGTATTGGAGATCAGAGAGAAGAAGCCCTGTGTGCCGAGGTAGTTGATCCAGGGGTAGGGCGTACGGGGGGAGGTGATGACGTACTCGCGGTTCGCGTCGTCAAAATAACCGAATTTCATATTGACCTTCTTTCTTTGTGAGAACTGTATTTTCCACAAAATATAGTATAAGGGCATAGTTATGCCGCTAGTAAATAGTATACTATAAATCCGTTTTAATTACAAGTGCTGAAAACGATATCATTTTATTTTGCTTTTCTTTTTGACTTTAACACCGAAAATTTTTGCTCCAATATGGTAATTGTGCATAAAATTCTTTCGCCTCGAAAATTCCCTTGACGTAAACCTAAAACTAATATATAATAATAGAGTATATCTAAACAATATTTCTTGCAAGGAGAAGACTATGAGAATAAAGAAAATGGCGGCTTTTTTTGCCGCGGTCGTTATGTGTATAAGCGCTGCGGGCTGCGGCGGCAGCGGCACGGCTTCCGAGGAGCAGACCTCCGCTACACAGGCGGCAGATCCGACAACACCCGTTGTTGAGGTCGTGGACGACGAGTTCGACACAAGCCTTACAGCGCTTGAGTTCACTGCACTGATAGACTGCGGCTGGAACCTCGGAAACACCCTTGACGCGACAGGCACGGGTCTTTCCAGCGAAACATCGTGGGGCAATCCCATTACTACCCCCGAGCTTATCCAGACGGTAAAGGACGCAGGCTTCAATGCGGTGCGTATTCCTACTACATGGGAAAAGCACATGGACGAAAACTGGAACATCGACCCCGAGTGGCTTGCACGCGTAAAGGAAGTCGTTGATTACGCTTATGAGCGCGATATGTACGTTATCCTGAATATGCACCATGAGGAGTGGCACTGCCCCTACGAGGCTGACAAGGAGAACATCGCAGAGGGTCTGACAGCCGCATGGACGCAGATCGCAGAGGCATTCAAGGGCTATGACGAGCACCTTATCTTCGAGGGCATGAACGAGCCGCGCTGGAAGAATACCGAGTGGGAATGGAACGGCGGCAACGAGGAAGGCAGAGCTGTCGTGAACTACCTGAACAACGTATTTGTGGAAACGGTACGTGCGACAGGCGGCAATAACGAGCACCGTTTCCTTATGATATGCCCCTACGCTGCAAACAGCAGTGAGAGCGCACTTGCCGCTCTCGAGATACCCGATGACAAGAACATCATAGTATCCGTTCACGCATATATTCCGTACAGCTTTGCGCTTCAGGAAAACGGCACTCACCTTTGGATAGAGGAAAAGGCGGCTTCCGTAAATGACATCAACACCCTTGCGGAGGTGCTGGACAGACTGTTCATCAGCAAGGGAATTGCCGTTATAATCGGTGAAACAGGCGCGATGAACCGCTACTACACCGTGACCTTAGATGAAACTGTCGAGGGTACAGCCGAAGCTAAGACCACCTCCAAGTCCAACGAGGAATACCGTGCTGCATGGGCTGAGTATTACTTCGGCACGTTCAAGGAGATCGGCATTCCCTGCTTCTGGTGGGACAACGGTGCGTTCTTCAGCGGCGAGACCTTCGGTCTTATAAACCGCAGAGAGCTTTCATGGAAATATCCTGCAGTAGTTGAGGGTATCATGAAGGGCGCAGGCGTTAAGTAAACCGATAATTGCAGATCCTGCGGCGAGAGCCGCAGGATTTTGGCGCGTTTTAGGAAAGGAGCAGCCCATGAGATTTTTTCACATAAGCGATCTTCATATCGGAAAGCAGCTTGGCGGCTTTGATCTTTCCGACGACCTGCGGCACGTTCTGTTTTCGCAGGTGCTGGGCAGCGCCTACGAGCAGTACAAGCCCGACGCGCTTATCATTGCAGGCGACATCTACGACAGGGCTGCGCCGTCTGCGGAGGGAACCTCGCTTTTTGACGAGCTGCTGTCGCGTGCGGCAGAGCTTAAGCTCCCTGTTTACGCGATAAGCGGCAACCACGACAGCGCGCAGCGCGTCGCCTACGGCAGACAGCTTTTCGAGAACAGCGGAGTTTACATAAGCGCGCCGTTTTCGGCTGAAACGCCCGTAACGCTGCATGAATTCGGCGGTATAGACATCGCGCTGCTGCCGTATATCTCGGCGGAAATGGCGCAGAAAGCCTACCCCGACGAGGAGATAGAGAGCGTTACGGACGCGCTGAGAGCGGTGTTTAGTCATGCGGGTATCCCGCGAGAGGGCAGACCTTGCGTGCTTGTAGCACATCAGGCGGTGGCTGATGAGAGCGCGTCGCCGATAGGAAAGCTTGAAAACGCAGACTACCGCGTGTTTGAGCCTTTCTGCTACACCGCGCTGGGGCATTTCCACACGCCGCGCTTTGTGGGCGGCGCGAGGGTGCGCTACTGCGGCTCGCCCGTGTGCTTTTCCGCGAAAGAGGCGGAGCGTCCGCAGAAGTATCTTGACATAATCGACATCGACGACGAGGGAAACGCGGAGGTCGAAAACCTGCCGCTTGTTCCGCTTCGTGCGGTGCGCGTGATTGAGGACAGCTTTCAGAATATCATCTCGGATAAATACGCGCCGTCGGAGGACTATGTTTTCGTGGCGGTGGAGGGCGACAACGCGGAGCTTGACGCGGCAAGGCGCATTATGGCGAAATTCCCGAACTGCGTAAGCATACGCTATCAGCAGAAAAAAGCAGAGCAGCATGAGGCTCCCGAGTATCGCGAGCTTGAGTTCTCCGAGCTTTTCAGCGGCTTTTTCAGAGAGGTAACAGGCGAGGACATCGGTGAGAGCCTGCTGCAAAGGGCAGAAGAGCTGTTCAGACGGGCTGAAAAGGAGGCGGACAGATGAAGATAGAAAAGCTTACCTTATCCGCTTTCGGACCGTACGCAGGCGAGGAAACGGTGGATCTCACACCGTACATGGGAAAGGTGTTTCTCATTACAGGCGACACGGGTGCAGGAAAGACCACGATATTTGACGGAATAACCTTTGTGCTGTTCGGAAAGACAAGCGGCTCGGTGCGCGACGTAAAGACGCTTCGCAGCCAGCACGCAGACCCCAAGGCAAAGAGCTTTGCAAGGCTCACCTTTACTGTCGGAGAGCGCACCTACACAGCCTACCGCGCTACCGAAGCAAAGAAGAAGTCCGACCATTATCTCTCGGACGACATCGGCGGCTACTGGGAGCGCAACGACGAGATCGGTGATAAGATATACGAGCTTACGGGCTTTGATTATGAGTCGTTCTGCCGCGTTTCAATGCTTGCGCAGGGCGAGTTTGACAAATTCCTGCGGCTTGACTCAAAGGACAGGGAAAAGACGCTCCGAAGGCTGTTCGGCACAGAGCTTTACGAGCGCTACGCGGCGCTGCTGAAGTGCGAAGCCGACGCTGCGGAGGAGAGGATAAAGGAGCTTCGCCGCGATTTTAATACCACCCTCGGTGACGAGCCGCTTGACATAGCGGACGAGCGCAGAACGCTTGACTTTGCTGCGGAGATTTTCGAGGGGCTTTCGCTAAAGGAGCGCGCCGCAAAGGAAAGGGCTGAAACGGCGGGGACGGAGATAGAGTGGCTTGACAGGGCGATATCCGAGCTTGCCGCAGAAAAGAATGCCGCCTTGCAGCACAACAAGGCACTGGACGAGCTTTATTCGGCAAGGGCGCAGTGTGCGGCTCTGTCGGAGAAAGTCGATGATATCAGCGAAAAAACGCAGCTTCTGGAGCGCCGAAACCGCGCTGCGGAGCTGCGCTCGGCATACGGCGAGGCGGTAAATCTTCGCGCACGCGTTATTGAGTGCGCGGCAACGATATCCGAGCTTTCAGACGAAGCGGAGGAAGCGCTTGCGGAAAAGACCGCGGCACAGGAAGAAAAGCGGCTTTGCGATAAGGAAAAGCCGCGTATAGAGCAGCTATCTGCCGAGATAGCAAGGCTCAATTCGCTGCTGCCTCAGTTCAGGCAGGCGGAGGAGGCTAAAGCCGAGGCTGAGGCGCTGCTCCCCGAGATAGAAAAGACACAAGCGGCGGCTGAAAGGTGCGCCGAGGATATAAAGGAAAGCACCGCGCTTTGCGAGAAGCTGACGGGCGAGCTTGCCGAAGCGGAAAGGCTTTACGCACAGACCGAGCCGCTGCGCACAAAATGCGAGGCGCTGGAAAAGACGGTCACCGACATAGAGTCGCTTTATGAGGCGATAGAGGAGAGCCGCGAGGCTTGGGAAAGGCTTTCTGAGGCAAAGACCGTCTGCGATGTAGCAGGGACGCTTTGCGAAAGAGCAGAGCAGGACTACCACGAAACTGCGGCGGCTTATCATCTCAATGCGGCGGCAATGCTTGCCGAAAGGCTTCGCGACGGCAGCGAGAAATGCTGCCCCGTGTGCGGCTCGGCGGAGCACCCGAAGCTGGCGGAGCTGCCCGACAGCGCTCCGACAGAAAAGGAGCTTAACGCTGCGGAAAAGCTGTGGAAAAAAGAGCAGACGGCGCTTAACAAGGCAGAAAAGGCGGTGAGCTCCGCGACAGCAGAGTATATGAAAAAGTCGGGCAGGGCAGAGGATAAATATTCTGCGCTGTTTAAGGAAACGCTTGATAAGGAGCATTGCGGTGAAAGGCTTGCGGCGCTGAAATGCGAAACAGACCGTAAGCTTCACGAGAACAACGCGTGCCTTTCCGAGTGCGAGAAAACAGGCGCAAAGATACCGAAGCTGCGTGACGGGATAAAGTCCGCACAGGAGAGCATAAAGCGGCTGAGCAATGAAAGCGAGGCGCTTAAAAAGCAGCTTTCGGTGCTTCAGAGCGAATATGCCGCAAGGTCGGCTGTCGCAAAGGAGAAGATGTCCGCTCTCGGCGGCGATACGCTTCAGAGCGTGCAGCGGAAGTCGGAGGACGCGGCAAAGGCTCGCGAGGAGCTTGCTTTGCGCTGCGAAAAGGCTGAAAAAACGCTGTCCGATACCGAAAAGGCATACACTGCGGCGATAACGGAGCTTGGCTCGGCAAGATCGCAGAAAGAAGCCTCGGAAAAGGAGCTTTCCGCGGCAGAGGAAAGGCTTGAAACGGCTATGAAAAAGCAGGGCTTTTCTGATGAAAAGGAGCTTTGCGATAGCTTTTGTGAAAAGGCGGAGAGGGACAGGCTTTCCGATGAGATAGCGAAATACAGGGCGGCTGTCGCGGTGGCAGAGGCAACGCTCAAGAAGTGCGCCGACGCTGTCACGGACGAGCAGCGAGCGGACATAGACGTGCTTTCGGATAAGGAGAGTGCGCTTCAGGCTGAGCGTAACGAGCGCCGCATCGAGCAGACCGAGGCTGCGACGGAGCACAGCAGGCTTTCCGACAAGGCAAAGCGGCTGACGGCATTGTACGAAAACAGCGCGGAGGCTGCAAAAAATGCCGCGGGCATGAAGCGGCTGTATCAGGTAACGGCAGGTCAGTCGGGCAGCAAGGTCAGCCTTGAGCGATATATACAGGGTCAGCTTTTTGACCGCGTGCTTGACAGGGCTAATGACCGCCTTTTCCACATGAGCGACGGCAGATACCGCTTTGAGCGCAGGAGCGTCAACGAAAACGCGCGCTCCACAGCGGGGCTTGACATAAACATCATCGACAACAACACAGGCTCAAAGGGCGTGCGTGATGTTTCAACGCTGTCGGGCGGCGAGCGCTTCTTAGCGTCATTTTCGCTTGCGATAGGACTTTCGGACTTCGCACTGGAGCAGGGCGGCGCAAAGCGCAGCGACGTGCTGTTCGTTGACGAGGGCTTCTCGGCGCTTGACGAGAACACGTTCGAGCTTGCGCTGGAGGTAATAAACAAGATCTCCGCCCACAACCGAATGGTGGGCATCGTATCTCACGTAAAGGAGATACAGCAGCGCTTCCCCGACCGCAGGATATATATTGAAAAGGGCAGACAGGGAAGCAGGATAAGATAACAAATCGGAATTTGTAAGGCTTCCCCTCGAGGGGAAGCTGTCGCGGCGCAGCCGTGACTGATGAGGTGTGTGCGCCAAATTATTTCCATTGCACCATTTGTTATAAGCACACCTTTCCCCCCTCATTCGTCCGAGCGACCGCGCGCGGTCACTCGTCCACCTTCCCCGCGAGGGGAAGGCAAAATCAAATTCCAATTTTATATTTTTTGGAGGACAAAATTGCTTAGACTTGCAAGATATCTTAAATATTTCAAGCTGCACGTGTCACTCGGACCTGCGTGCAAGCTTATCGAGGCGATATTTGAGCTTATCGTGCCGCTCGTAATGGCGGACATGATAGACAACGGTATCGCGACAGGGGACGAGAGTATAATATGGCAGGGCGGACTTAAGCTCATCATCTTCGCCGTATGCGGACTTTCGTTCACGCTGGTGTGCCAGTATCTCGCGTCGGTAGCTTCTCAGGGCGTGGGAACAAGGCTGCGCCATGACCTGTACGCGCACATCAACAAGCTGTCCTACAAGGAGATAGACAGGCTCGGCACTCCTGCGCTGGTAACGCGTATCGCAAATGACGTAAATCAGGTGCAGACCGCCGTTGCAATGCTTATCAGGCTTGTTATCAGAGCGCCGTTCCTTGTAGTCGGAGCTACCATAATGGCGATGACGATCGACCTTAAATTATCGCTGATATTCTTCGGCTGTATGGCTGCTATCGTGGCTATCATGGTGCCGATAATGATGATAACCGTAAAGCTGTTCAAGCGGCAGCAGAAGAGTCTTGACGGCATCTCACGCATCACACGCGAGAACCTTTCGGGCGTAAGAGTTGTAAGAGCCTTTGCCCGTCAGCAGCACGAAGAAGAACGCTTTGAGGACAGTGCTGAGGAATACCGTAAATTTGCGCTTAGAGCAGGACGTATAAACGCGCTGCTTAACCCCGCTATCTTCATCGTGGTGAACGTTGCGTACCTGCTTATAGTATACCTCGGGGGAGGCATGGTGGCTCCCGATGGGCTTACACAGGGTCAGGTCATCGCGCTTGTAAACTACATGACGCAGATATCGCTTGCGCTGGTGGTAGTCGCAAACCTTGTGACTATCTTCACAAAGGCGGCGGCTTCTTCTCAGCGTATAAATGAGATATTCGACACCGAGCCAAGCGTAGTGGGCGCTGAAAGCGCTCCCGAAACGGACGCAAACGCTCCTGCTATCGAGTTTAAGAATGTAAGCTTTTCCTACCTTGGCACAGAGGGCGCGGAAAAGTCGCTTGAAAACGTGAGCTTTTCGCTCAAAAACGGCGAGGTGCTTGGTATCATCGGCGGCACAGGCTCGGGTAAATCCACGCTTGTGAACCTGCTCCAGCGCTTCTATGACGCGACAGAGGGCGAGGTGCTGATAAACGGCGCGAATGTAAAGGACTACCCCGACAGTGAGCTTCGCAGAAAGCTTGGCATAGTTCCGCAAAAGACCGAGCTTTTGAGCGGCACTATCCGCGATAATATGCAGATGGGCAGGTCTGATATCACCGATGAGAGGATACTTGCTGCGCTTGAAACGGCGCAAGCTAAGGAGTTCACAGACGCGCTTGCCGAGGGTCTTGACGCTAAGATACTTCAGGGCGGAAAGAACTTTTCGGGCGGTCAGAAGCAGCGCCTTGCTATCGCGAGGGCGGTGGCTAAAGACCCCGAGATACTGATACTTGACGACAGCTCCAGCGCGCTTGACTATGCGACGGACGCGGCTTTAAGGCGCGAGCTTGCAAAGCTTTCCATGACGGTAGTCATCGTATCGCAGAGAGCAAATTCCATTCGTCATGCGGACAAGATAATAGTCCTTGACGACGGTATCGTTGAGGGCATAGGCACTCACGCCGAGCTTCTGCGCGAATGTGAGGTATACCGCGAGATATGCCTTACTCAGTATACCGAGCAGGAGCTTCTTGAACAGGAAAAGGAGGGCTGAGCGTGGCAAAGAAAAATAAAAAAGGCGCACTGCTGCGTATTCTCCGATATGTAAAGCCGCAGCTTTGGCTGGTCGTTATCGCTGTTATCTGTGCGGCGGCGAGCGTGCTGCTGTCGCTGTACACGACTGTCCTCATAGGCGAGGCTGTGGACTGTATTACCGACCTCGGCGCGGACTTCACCAAAATGAGCCCTATCCTTATTGAGATAGCGATAATAATTCCGCTGGTGGCACTCTTTCAGTGGCTTATGTATTTCTGCACCAACGCGATAACCCATAAGACCGTAAAGGCGCTGCGCACCGATGCTTTCAGGCAGATACAGAAGATGCCGCTGTCCTACATCGACGTAAACGCGCACGGCGACATCATCAGCCGCGTTGTAAACGACGTTGACGCGGTATCGGACGGACTTCTTCAGGGCTTTCAGCAGCTTTTCACGGGCGTTGTGACGATAGTCGGAACGCTGTGCTTCATGCTGTCGCTGAATTTGGAGATAACTCTCGTTGTTGTGCTGATAACCCCTGTTTCCTTTGCGGTGGCGGCTGTCATCTCAAAGCTGTGCTTCAACAAATTCCGCGAGCAGTCAAAGCTGAAAGGCGAGCTTACGGGCTTTATTGACGAGCACATCGGCGGTCAGAAGCTTGTAAAGGCTTTCGGCTACGAGGAGGCTTCGCAGCAGCAGTTTGACGATATCAACGAGCGCCTTAACGTCTGCGGCAGGAGAGCGCAGTTCTATTCCGCGCTGACAAACCCCTGCACGCGCTTTGTAAACTCGCTTGTATATGCAGGCGTGGGAGTGTTCGGCGCGCTGCGCGTTGTCACCTCTGCGGGAGCGTTCAGCGTGGGCGGACTTTCCTGCTTTTTGTCCTACGCAAACCAGTATACAAAGCCCTTTAACGAAATATCGGGCGTAATTACGGAGCTTCAGAATGCGATAGCCTCGGCAGGGCGCATATTTGAGCTTATCGACGAGCCCGAGGAGATTTCCGACGCAGCCAATGAGGCGCTTCACGATTGTGACGGCAATGTAGTGCTGGACGATGTTTCGTTCAGCTACGTCCCCGAAAAGCCGCTTATCGAGAACCTTGAACTCAATGTAAAAAGCGGTCAGCATATCGCTATCGTAGGTCCTACGGGCTGCGGCAAGACAACGCTGATAAACCTGCTCATGCGCTTTTACGATGTAGTATCGGGCGAGATACGCGTCAGCGGCAAGCCCATAAAGCAGCTCACGCGAAACAGTCTGCGCGGCAATTTCGGCATAGTTCTTCAGGAAACATGGCTGTTCAAGGGCACTGTCCGCGACAATATCGCCTACGGCAGACCCGAGGCTACCATGGAGGAGGTCATTGAAGCGGCAAAGGCGGCTCACGCGCACAGCTTTATAAGGCGACTTCCGAACGGCTATGACACTGTAATTTCAGACGGCGGCGACCTTTCACAGGGTCAGAAGCAGCTTCTCTCCATCGCGCGAGTGATGCTGACCTTACCGCCCATGCTTATCCTTGACGAGGCTACGTCCTCCATCGACACGCGCACCGAAATGCGCATACAGAGCGCGTTTGACCGCATGATGAAAGGCAGAACGAGCTTTGTCGTGGCTCACCGACTTTCCACTATCCGCGAGGCTGACTGCATACTTGTAATGAAGTCGGGTCACATAGTGGAGCAGGGAACTCATTCTGAACTTATGGCAAACGGCGGCTTTTACGCAGAGCTTATCAACAGCCGTCAGGAGGCTACGGAATAACTGCAACCTTTTCAGCTTGTATACCGTTTTATTTATATAGGCAGCATTTTCCGCTTGACATCAAGCCCAATAGGTGTTAAAATATTCATATACAATATATAGCGGAACTATGCCAAAACTTACCGAAAGGGGAACTTATGGGGAAGCTTAGTACAAACAAAGGACGAATAACGCGCTTTTCTTTGGCGCTGCTTACGGCTCTCACAGTGACGGTGATACCTACTGTGGATTTCAGTATGTCTGCCGCTGCTACCGACTACGATGCGATAATCGCAGAGCTTGAGGAAAAGGCTGAAAAGCTTGAACAGGAGAACGCGCAGCGCGAGCAGGAGATAGACGGACTTCAGGGCGATATCGCAGAGAACGACTACGCCATGAGCCTTATAAACGACCAGATCGCAGGCTACAACGCGGAGATAGACAACCTCGGCGATCAGATCACCGCAATGCAGCAGCGCATTTCCGACAAGCGCTATGAGATAACGCTTGTCGAGGAGGAGATCGAGAATAAGGAAGAGGAGATAGAGCTTAAAAGGGCTGCTATCAAGGAGCTTGAAGCGGATAACAAGGAAAACCTAAAGAAGTTTGCAAAGCTGTGCCGCGCTCTTTACATGAACGACACCACCGACACCGTGCCGATACTTGACGGCTCGGACGACTGGTATGACTTCTTCGTTTATGTTGATGTGGTGCAGAACATTTCCGAGCAGAATATGAATTTCATGAATGAGCTGCTTTCCGATATCCACCATCAGGAGGAGCTTATCGAGGGGCTGAACGATGATATCGCACAGCTTAACGACGACAAGGCTGCGCTTCAGGACAAGATAAAGCTGCTGGAGCAGGAGGCTGCCGATCTTGAGGTGAAAAAGGAAGAGGTTCAGGAGATCTCAAACGAGCGTTACGACAAGCTGAGCGAGTACGCCTCCTACAACGAGAGCCTTCAGTGGCAGATATATTCGCTGAGAAGCGAGGTCAACGATTACGAGGAGGAGATCGCGGCACTCAATGCTGCTATCGAGGACGCTATCCAGGCTAAGCAGGCAGAGCTTGCGGGCAGCTACGATTACAGCAGCGATGGCTTCAGATGGCCGCTTGACACCAAGTACCAGTATTTCACTACATACTTTGGCTATGACGCATGGCGCGGCGGCAACCACTATGGTATCGACATCGGCAACGCAGGCATCGGCGGCGCTAACATCTACGCAGCGCAGAGCGGCACGGTGATAACCGCCTACAATGACGGCGGCTGGCACGGCGGCTACGGTAATTATGTCATTATCGACCACGGCGGCGGACTTTCAACGCTGTACGCGCACTGCTACTCCACGACGGTTGTTGAGGGTCAGTGGGTGAACAAGGGCGAGGTCATCGGCTATGTAGGCACGACAGGCTGGTCAACAGGAAACCATCTGCACTTTGAAACACGAGTAAACGGCGTCGCACGCGACCCGATGGGATATTCCTACGAATATATTTAAAGCACAAAGCCGCTCTTAATGAGCGGCTTTTTTAGTGAATAATGAATAGTGAATAAGGTGCGCCTTGCGGCGCATGGACGCGCCGCGTCAAAAGTCGATACGCGATACAATAATTATTCTCTATTCGCTTTAATAACGGTATAATCTACTATAAATTATACAAACAGTAATCAAAATCCCCCGAAAAACCGCAAAAAAATCCCCCTGCCGTTATGACAGGGGGAACTGTTTGTTTTGAATTACTCAGCGTCAGCAGCCTCGTCAGCTTCCTCAGCGGGAGCCTCGTCCTCCATGAGAGCCTTCATGGAGAGGGAAACTCTGCTCTTGTCAGTGTCGATGTCGATGATCTTAACGTCAACCTCCTGACCAACAGTGAGAACAGAAGCGATGTTTGTAACTCTCTGTGTGGAGATCTGGCTGATGTGGATCAGACCGTCAACGCCGGGAATGATCTGAGCGAATGCACCGAACTCGGTGATGCTAACGATAGTAGCCTTGATAACATCATCAACAGCGTAGTCAGCAACGAACTTTGTCCAGGGATTCTCATCGGGATCCTTAGCGGAGAGGGAAACTCTCTTCTTCTCGGGATCGTAGGACTTAACGATAACAGTGATCTTGTCGCCAACGTTTACGATATCCTTGGGGTGACCAACTCTGTTCCATGTAAGCTCGGAAGTGCGAACCAGACCGTCAACAGCGCCGATGTCAACAAATACGCCGTAGTCCTCGATGGAGCGAACCTCGCCCTCAAACTTCTGACCAACCTCGATGGACTCCCAGAACTTTGCCTTCTCAGCGTCGCGAACCTCACGGTTTGCCTGTCTGATGGAGCCAACAACTCTGCCGCGCTGCTCGTTGATCTCGATAACCTTGAACTGTACAGTCTTCTTTACGAGATCCTCAAGCTTGCCGCTGCGGGGAACACCTGTCTGAGATGCGGGGATAAATACGCGTGTACCGTTTGTGATAACGATAACGCCGCCCTTAACTGCTGCGGAAACAACGCCCTCGAGAGTTTCGTTTGCCTCCTTGGAAGCTGCGATCTTCTCCATGCCGAGTGCGGAGTCGACCTTCTTCTTGGAAAGGAAGATAACACCGTTGGAGTCGTCAACCTTTGTAACGATAGCGTCGATCTCATCACCGATGGAAACAACGTCAGCAACGGTAGCGTTGGGGTCGTTTGTCAGCTCGTCCAGCGGTATGTAGCCGGTCTGCTTGATGCCGAGGTCAACAACTGCTTCGTTCTTGTTGATGCCTACAACTGTAGCTTTTACTCTGTTGTTGGTATATACTCTTCTAAAAGACTGGTCGAGCAGAGCAGCGAAGTCCTCCTCATTTTCGATTGTGGTTTTGATTTCTTCGTTCATTTTGTTATGAACCTCCCTTATAGTATACGCAGGGGTCGATGCTCCTGCTGTTATTCCGATAATACTATCGGAACGCAGCCCTTTTACAAGCTGCTTGGAAAGACCCTCGGCGTTCTCCACGAACACGGTCGTGCAGTGCCGTGCGCAAATCTCCGCAAGCTTTCCTGTGTTTGAGCTGTGTTTTCCTCCGACAACGATCATCAGTTCAGCTCTTTTTGCAAGCTCCTCGGCATTTTTCTGACGCTCCGAGGTTGCGCTGCATATTGTATCATATATCCTCACACGGCTGTAGTGTTCCCTGATATCCTCAGAATATTCAAGAAACCTGCCGCGGTCGAAGGTGGTCTGAATGACGAGAGCCACATTCTCGTCAAGGGCGATCGCCCCTTGGTCGTACAGCGCCTTTATTTCTGCAAAGTCCTTGCAGACGAACGCCTTTCCATGTGCGTGACCTTTTATTCCCTGCACCTCGGGGTGAGCCTCGTCGCCGAGTATCAGCACCGCCGTGTCCTCGGGCTGCTCCGATACGATATTGTGTATCTTTTTTACGAAAGGACAGGTAGCGTCGATGCAGTCGGAGCAGACTGCGCGAGCGTGTTCGTGGGCTGTCCTTGAAACGCCGTGGGAGCGTATCACCAGCGGCTTGCCCGCAGCGTCGTCAATATCTGCGGCTATCTCAATTCCCTTGTCTTTAAGGGAGTCTGTAACGCTTTCGTTATGGATAAGCGGACCCAGCGTATAGACTCTGCCATACTTTTCGGCGGCTTCCTCTGCGAGCCTTATCGCTCGCTCGACGCCGAAGCAGAAGCCCGACTTATCAGCGATCTCAATCAACATCGGGAGCATTCTCCTGAAGCTTTGCGATCTCGCCCATTATATCGGCGCTGAGCGCCTTGAGCTGACGGCGGTCCTCGATATCTATATCGAACTTCTCCGCAGGCATCATCTCACCGATGGATACCTGTATACGGCGGCGGAACTTACGCTTTTTGCCGTACTTTATGAACACGGGGACTACGGGAGCCTTAGCCTGCGCCGCTATTATCGTAACGCCGCTTTTTGCTCTGCCGAGCGTGCCGTCCTTTGAGCGCGTGCCCTCGGGGAAGATGACGAAGATACGTCCGTTTCTGAGGCTTTCAAGAGCCTTTTCTATCGCCTGAGCGCCGTCCTTTGCACCGCGTTTTACGGGGAACGCGCCAAGCTGTGTGATGAGCCATGTGAAGAAGCGGTTTTTCTGAAACAGCTCCTCCTTCGCCATGAAGTTGTACTTGCCCTTGAAGGTTATACCTACAACAGGCGGGTCATTATTGGAAACGTGGTTTGACGCGATTATGTAGCCGCCCTTCATATCGGGAATATTCTCCTTGCCGATGACGGTGATCTTATACATGATCACGTAGAACAGCTTTGCGCACTTGCGGAGAAATGCGTAGAACATTTACACTCTCTCCTTTATTATATTACAGATCAGTTCACACGAAGCGTTGAAATCAAGCTCCGAGGTATCTGCGAGCACTGCGTCGTCCGCCTGCTTTAAAGGAGCGGTCTCGCGGTGCGAGTCGTTGTAATCTCTCCTGTTGAGGTCTGAAAGAACCTCTTCAAAGGTCGTCTGAACACCCTTAGCTGCAAGCTCGTCATAACGGCGCTTTGCGCGTATCTCGGGCTTTGCGGTGAGGAATATCTTCACAGTAGCGTTTGGAAGAACGACAGTTCCGATATCGCGACCGTCCATGATGACGTTGTCTGTCTTTGCCATATCCCTCTGTAGGTCGAGCAGTGCCGCTCTCACAGTGGGTATAGCGGAAACAGCCGAAGCCGCCATGGATATCTCGGGAAGCCTTATCTCCTCCGAAACGTCCTCTCCGTTCAGATAGATGTGCTGCACGCCGTCGATAAGACGTATCTCGGGGTGAGCCTTGGGGAGCACAGCCTCTACCGCTGGGATATCTGCGATATCAACACCGTTTCTGCGGCAGTAAAGACCGACAGCTCTGTACAGCGCGCCCGTATCGACATAGATATAGCCAAGCTCCTTAGCCGCAGTACGTGCGATAGAGCTTTTACCCGCTCCAACGGGACCGTCGATAGCTACTGAAACAAAAGGCGCTGCCATAAGCCTGACTCCTTGAAAAGCGGCATATACCGCTGTGATCTGAAAGGTCAAAATCCGCTAAAGGGTATAATTCACCCATTAACAACCTATCAAAATTCATTATAACACAAACAAATCAAAATTGCAAGAACTTTTTTACAATTTCACTGAATTTTCACGATTTTTTTGCGATTTCTTTGTATGACGAGATGATTTTGTGTAAAACAAAGGACACGGCAAGCCGTGTCCCCAAAAATATTATAATTAAACCGTCTGCGCGGATTCTTCCTTTACCTTTGCGCTGCTCTTTGCGGAGTATTCCGTAACTCCGAGGACTGTTTCTCCGTCTATCTGCAATGCGCAGGGCTTATCAAATCTTATCGTTACCTCGTCAGCCTTTGCTATGTCGATGCACTCGGTGTGGCTTACGTGCTCGCCCTTGAAGATCGAGGGGAAGACCATCAGCGTCTTGAGCTTGTTGGAGTCGTGCCATACCACCACCGACAGCTTGCCCTCAGGGTCATCTCTGCGCTGATCGGGTGCAGCGTTCATGCCGCCGCCGTAAAATCTTCCGTGCATTGCGGGAGCTATCCACACCTTTTTGTAGTGCTTTTCCACTCCGTCGATGATAACCGTTGCAGCGCAGGGCTTGAAGCCATACAGCACGCCCTTTATTGCTATTCCCGTGTAGTTTACAGGCTTTCCGTTCGACTTTTTTCGCTTTTCGTCGCCGACTTCGCAGCAGTAGCCGTCGATACCGAAGCCGATAGCGTTGAGGAACAGCGTTTCCTTGCCGTTTACAGTAACGGTAGGAAGCTCCTTTATGTACTGATTTATTTTGAACGGAGGCTCGCCCTTTTCCTTGCCGAGGTCATGCAGGAAGTCGTTTCCGCTACCTGCTGCATAGTAGAGGATATCGTTCTTGATGTCGATGTCCTTTGTTTCGTTGACAAAGCGGTTGAGCGTACCGTCGCCGCCGCAGATTATCACCTCGTCCTCGGGCGACAGGGAAGCGAAGAACTCCGCATAGCTGATATCCGCCATACTGCGGAAGGTAAGCTCCTTTTCCTTGTACAGCTCGCTCAGCTTCTTGGACTGCTCCTCACAGGTCTGATTGCCTGCAAGCGCGTTAAACAGTGCGTAGGTCATGATGTGTGCTCCTCCAGTTCTTTTTTCATAAGCTCGGCGCAGTAGTCGCTGAGCAGTGAGGTCTTTGTGGCTTTGACGCGCTCGGCGTCCATGGTTTCCAGTATCTTTATTGTAACGACAGATGTTCTGAAGCGCTTGACATTACTGAAGATATTCTCCGTGCCCTCTATTGTCGAGATAACGAGCGGCTTTCCGGCTTTCTGAGCCGCTTTCAGCACTCCGCTGTGGAAAGGCAGCAGCTTGCAGTCCTTGCTGCGTTTGCCCTCGGGGTAGACGCCGACGGAGTTTTCGGTGTCGGTGAGCAGCTTTGCGGCGCGGTTTACTGTTTCCATAGCCTTGCGCGGATTTTCGCGGTCGATAGACATAAAGCAGCAGCGGTGGATTATCCTGCCGTACATGGGTATTCTGAAATTTGCTTTTTTGGAGATAAAGGATATCTTAAAGCGCTTGAACACCGTCCACTGTACGATAGGGTCATAGTTTGAGCGGTGGTTGCTGATGAACAGGAAGTTGCTGTTTTCGGGGAATTTATCCTCGCCTATGATATTGAACCTTACACCGAGACTCCACAGGATAAAGGTAGTCGAGCCGTCCAGCAGCGCGCGGTAGAATTTACTGTCGCGCTCATACTGCTTTTTGGGGTTCACGAACAGGCTGCATATCAGAAGAAACACAAACATCACAAGTACTATCGGCAGCGCTAAGATCATGATGATCAGACGAAGCAGAATTTCCATACTCGTCACCCTCCCAAGCTTTATTGAAATAAGTATAACACATAATCATCATTTTTTCAAGGTGCGTAACAAAAAAAGATCAGGGTGCAGCACGCACCCTGACCCATTATTTCACGAGCCTTGAACCCGCGTTATGTCAATTAGCCGCAAAGACCCTTGAACCACTCGCACAGCGCGGAGAAGTTATTGAAGAATGTAAAGAAATTGCACATCGTGTTATACCTCCTCGTTGTATTTCCCGAATTGGTGCACCACCTTGGGATAATCTAATTATAGCATATTATACGCGATAGGGCAATGCAAAGATATAGGTAATTGAGGGGATATATGGGAGGGACGAGCGTTTGTTGACAAAATGATATGTTTGTTACTTCCACTTGCCGCAGGATCTGCACTCCGAAGTGGTGTGTACATTGATAAAGCCGCAGGATTTGCAGCGCCACTTTGTGGGGTCAGCAGCAAGCTCAGCTTCCTCTTTTGCTGCTTCCATTGCAGCAACTGTGTATTCAGCTCCGCCCTCCATCTTGGAGATGATGGCGTTAAGCTTTTTCACAATATAAATAGTGATAATTGAGCTGATGATATTTCCCGAAAGGAAATATATTATTATATTGATTATGTACAGGACCTGCGATACCTGCACAGCCCAAGCCTTTTTCAGCAGTATCATTATGCTCAGGAATAAGGCGGCGAGCTGCTCGATTATTACTATCACGCCAAGCGTAGACAATAGTCCGCACATAGATAATGTAGACCTGTAAGCTGCCAGATTTTCTTCGGTTTCTATGATCAAACCTGCACTCATCTGCCATTGAAGCGTTTCACTCATATTGTTGAATACAGCGGTTAATATCAGCCATTCGATTATAGAAATCACGCAGGAAATGATGTTCAGCGTTCCGATAAATTCCAGCGTACGTTTTTCTTTGCTGTTAAGACAGTTGTCCGACGCCATTTTATCAAAGATATCAATGGGCGTTGTGGGTTTGCCGCACTTATCGCAGACAATGCAGTTGCTATTTGCGAGCGGCTGTTTGCATAGCGAACAGTATTTTTTCATACAATCTTACCTCCAAACTCCAATATACAATTAAAAAAGAGCGCCAACCGCAGTCAACGCTCCGAAAAACGCAAACTCCGATTGTTGCTACACAAATCGAAGATAGAATTAGAGTATCTCTACCATAATCACTTCGTGGAATTTGCGATTTTACCAAATTCAAAATGATTATGGCAGAAAAAGGGTATAATTATCCCAAAAGAAAAAGATACCGCTAATTCTGATTATTCGATTTGTGTAGCATAGCCATTATATCACATTCTGGCTCAAAAGTAAATAGTTTTCATTAAAATTAAGTTGGCACACAACAGATTATCGCTATATTATAATTGTGCTGCAGACCCGCGAACGCGAGCGTTTATCACCAAAACAAAAGGACACCGAAAGATGTCCTTTGTATTGTCTATGTAGAACGAAATAGATTTTATGAAAATATAAAATCAAAATAAGTTGTTTTGAAAAAAGCAGTATCACTTTTCACTATTAAATTAGCCCCTGCGATTAGCAGGGGCGCATTTGGTTGGGATGGCGGGATTTGAACCCACGAGATGACGGAGTCAAAGTCCTGTTTCTCAAATCCCTCTGATGCCGCATAAATAAATAGATTACTATATATGTGTAATTATAAAATGAGTATATAAGTGAGTAATTCGCATTTTTTGTGTTTGAAACTGCAAAAAATGCAAAAAAATTTTTGAACGGAGTTTTTAAAGGTTGCCCGTAATTGATTGCGTCCGTCGAAATACACCTTTGAAAAAACGGTGTTTTTTGACCGAAAATCGTTGTACGGGCATAAAAAATATATGTAGTGAATTTCAGTGCTTTTTGATTTAAAAAAGCACTTTTTTATTCGCTCTGATTACTTCTGAAATGCTTGAAAATCCTGATCAATTTTAATATATCGTGCTGCTCCTCGTCTGTCATAGAGGTAAGCTGTGCAACGATCTTGTTCATAGCTGAGTTGTTATCGTCCTTGGATGGCTTGGCGTTGTCTGATTCGAATGTAAACAGGACGTTCAGAGGTGTATTGAGGGCTTCTGCAATCTGGTTTATAGTTTCAATAGTGGGTTTCTTCAATCCGCGTTCGATCTGTCCGAGATGCGCAGCATTAAGTCCTGCGATAAATGCAAGCTCCTCCTGACTCATGTTTGCCTGATAGCGGAGTTGACGAATCCTCAGTCCGAGCGCCTTTACGATGTTATCCATGAAATTCACCTTCTTTCACATTATATATTTTACTATATCAGGCATTATCATACAAAATATTTTAGCAATTACTAAATTAATATTCATAGCAATTAATTTTTGCTAATGCCTTGCAATTGTAATTGATGTATGATATAATAATGCGTACAAGATGTTATACAAAATTAACAAAAAATCAGAAGATAGACACCTATTGTCATTGCAGTATGCTATAATGTAGTTACAATATATAAAGAAACAGGGTGATGAAATGCATACTGACCACTTATATTCAGACTACAAATCAGGTCGAATTCTCAGGTTGTATACAAAGCTAATGAATGGTGAAGCCATCAACAAGGCTGATGAAGCAGAATATTATGGTGTTCATCAACGTTCCATACAGCGTGACATTGACGATCTGAGGGCCTTTTTTGAAAACCAGGCAGCGGATTGCCTCACAGACAAGCAGTTGGTGTACGACAAGACTATGAATGCGTATTATCTTCGTACACAGGATGACAGTGCGCTATCAAACAGCGAAATACTTGCCGTATGCAAAATTCTGTTGGAAAGCAGAGCGTTCTGCAAAGATGAGATGGAGACCATTATTAATAAGCTGCTGAAAAACTGTGTTCCTAAACAAAAACAGGCTATTGTGCGGTCTTTGGTTGGAAATGAGATGTTCCATTATGTTGAGCCTCACCACAAAAAGAACTATATTCACAATCTCTGGACTATCGGCACGGCAATCAAGGAACATCGCCTTTTAAAGGTTACATATCAAAAACAGGACGGAACTTCGGTAGAGCGTATATTAAAGCCAGCCGCAATCATGTTTTCGGAATTTTACTTCTACCTAACGGCTTTCATTGAGGGCATAGATAAAAAAGCAGAGTTTGATAATCCCGATGACTTATTCCCCACGATATACCGCATTGACCGCATACAGAGCTTTGAAGTGTTGGATAAGCGTTTTACCGTTCCTTACAAGGATAAGTTTGAGGAGGGAGAATTCCGTAAGCGTATTCAGTTTATGTACGGAGGAAAGCTCAGGCGCATTAAATTTCTCTATAAAGGACCGTCTGTTGAGGCGATTCTGGATAGACTGCCGACTGCGAAAATTATTGAGCATAACTCTGACAGTTATCTCATATCTGCCGAGGTTTTCGGAAATGGCGTGGATATGTGGATAAGGAGTCAGGGGGATAATATTATTATACAGTGAGGGTAGAATTATGAAAAATGATTTTCTTTATTCATCAATGACAAGCGCTGCTGCAATAGCACTTGATGAAAGTTTATTTGACGAGCTTTTTGGACTTTATAAGCACGAAATATTCAAGAGCCTGTTGTACACATTTGAGATGGACTTTTTAATGAATGATCAGCGTGGCGGTGCAGTAGATACATTTCACAATATTAGAGGAATGGATACTGATTCTAATTTACATTGGAAAAGCGAAAAAGCAGAAGCTGAATGGAAAGGGAAATTTACAGAAGCTACTAAACTAGCACAAGTAGAAGCTGCTGAATATCACAAAGTAAGTAAAAAAGTTTATCATAACAGTCCAGCGTATAATGGAATAAAGAAAGAAGCAAAAACTCAATTTAACGAGAAAGGCACAATGGTTAATGATGCTTATGTTTCAGGTAAAAGGCTTGTTCCCAAAAGGATGGGTGCAATTGAAAATCAAGCTCAATTAGATCATGTTATAGCTCCAAGAAAAATAATACTTGACCCTTATCGCGTGTTAGCTGATATTCCCGCAATTGAACTATCAAATAGTCCTGATAATTTAAGATTTACAAATGCCTGTTTGAATAATATTAAGGATGAAATGTCAACGAAAGAATTTTTTGATTGGTGCGAGGATAATCCTGATAAAGTGAATTATAGAGGAATTCGTGGAGAAGCATTGCCCGAAGAGGTTAAAGCGCAAATGCGGTATGAAGAGAATAGAAGTAGACAAATCATCGATAAACGAATTGATGCTGAACTTACCCGCCAGTATTGTCTTAGCTCTAGATTCAGAAAAGACCTAGCAAAAGCAGCTGCAACAGAAGGCGCAAAGATAGGTGTTAAGCAAGTAATAGGCTTCATATTCGCAGAAATAGTATTCGCTGTCATTGATGAGATGGAAGGCGTTAAATTTGACCTTAATCTTGACCTTGGGGATTTCTTTACAAGGCTAGGCAACGGCATAAAACGTGGTTTTGAAAATGCTAAGATTAAATACAAGGATATAATTGCCAGGTTCTTCAGTGGTACAGCAACGGGAGCATTGTCAAGTGTTACAACCACAATATGTAACATCTTTTTTACGACAGCCAAGAATGTAATCAAAATTATACGTCGTTCTTGGTCAACGATTGTAAAGGCTACCGAAATAGTGTTCATCAATCCTGATGGTTATCTGCTTGGTGACCGAATAAAGGCATTGGTGACAGTGATAGCGACAGGTGCAAGTATGATTGCTGGTGCACTGGTTAGTGAAGCTCTTGAATCTACCCCTATTGGTGTCCTTCCTTTTCACGATCTAATTGAAGCATTCTGTGGAGCATTAGTTTCGGGACTGTTGAGCTGTACTTTCATTTTCATTATGGATAAAAGTGAGAATGTTAAGAAGCTCGTAAGTGTACTTAATGAAATCCCTACTATTGATTACGAGGTGCAATATTATCGCAAGCAAGCTGAATTCTTTGAAAATTATGCTGCAAAGCTTATGGCGCTTGATATTGACAAATTCAAAGAAGAAACATCGTCCTATGAATTTATATCGGATGTAATCTCCGATGCTACAACTCCAGCCGCTCTTAACGAAGCGTTACTTGGCATATATGAAAAACTCGGAATGGATATTCCTTGGAAGGATTATGACAGCTTTGATGCGTTTATGCTTGATCCTGACTCGGAGGATGTGATCGGATAATGTTTGATTGTGATATGTGTGGTGAATGCTGCAGAAGTATCGGAGGTAATGAATTGTTTTCCGAACTTGACAACGGAGAAGGCGTATGTAAATATCTCAATGGTAACAAGTGCAGTATTTACCAAGAAAGACCATTGCTTTGCAGGGTAGATGATTTTTATGATATGTATTTATCAGGCAAAATGAGCAGAGATGATTATTACAGGCAGAATCACGCTGCTTGTGAAATATTAAAAAACAGGAGGAAATAATAATGGCAATACCAGTAGTTGTTTTAGGTGTTATTGCTGGAGTAGGTGCCGCCGGAGGTATCGGGGCAGGTATTAACGGTGGTATAAAAACAAAAAAAGCCAGTGATACAATGAAAGAAACCAAAGAACGGCATAAACGGAATGTAGAGAGGTTTGACGCTCATAACACTGCCACGACATCAAAGATGGATGCGCTTGGAACATTAGAGCTTGAAATCATCAGCACATTCAGTAAGTTTGTTGAAGGATATGATAAAATCCGTAACAAGCCTACTACAATTAAAGATGTAAATTTAGGGGATGGTGATGTACTTGCTTATTCGCCAGAAGAGCTAAAAAAAGCATCAATTGGAGCAGGTGCATTGCTTGGTACATTGGGAGGCGCTGCAACGGGAACGGCGGCTGGTCTTGCTGCTGGCGGCGCAACTACAGCGGCGGTAATGGCGTTTGGCGCTGCCTCCACGGGAACGCCTATTGCTGCTCTTTCTGGCGTTGCTGCTACCAATGCAACATTTGCTTTCCTCGGCGGAGGGTCAATTGTTGCTGGCGGAGGTGGAATGGCTTTGGGATCTACAATGCTTGGTTTATCGACCGCAGGTGTAGGCATTTTAGTTGGTGGAATAGTATTTAGTATAACGGGAAAGGTTTTATCAGATAAAGCAGAAGAGGCTCATAAGCAGATGCTCGATGCTGAAGTGAAAATCAACAAAATCGTTGCATATCTTGATGAACTGAAAATATACGGCTCAAATTATCTTGAACTGTTAAAGGATATCAATGGAAAGTATACTATGTGCTTGAATTCTATGTTATATACTGTGGATATGAAAGGCAAAACCGATTATAACGAGTATACGCAAGATGAAAGAGATTGCGTTCAGAACACAAGACTGCTTGTGCAACTGCTCCATAAGATGTGTAGCGTCCAGCTTGTTACGAAAACTGAAGCCGATGACGAACCTAATATTATCAATAAATCCGATATCAACAAGATGACAAGTGATGCTAAATCCACCTTGTCACAGCTTAAAGCAAATTAAATGACAGAAAGGAATTCAACGTTATGTACTTAAGTAGACTTGATCACGAACAAAAGGAACTTTTCCTTGATCTTTGTATTCACGCTTCAATGTCAGATCATGAGTTTTCTGATGACGAGAAGTCAATTGTTTTTCAGTATTGTGCAGAAATGCAGCTTTCTGATATCAGATATGAAGCAAAGATTGGCATGCATGAAGTAGTTGATAAACTCATTGAAATCAGCACTCCTGATGAACTGCGAATAATTTTAATGGAGATAACTGCATTAATAATTTCTGATGCTGCTAGAAATCAGTATGAACAGCATTTTTTGAATGAGTTTATCAATAAGATCGGTGTGTCTAGCGAGGAGCTTACCGAATTAATAAAATCGTTAACTGAACTGACATCAGTATATACTAAAATTAATAATTTTATTTTTGGTTAATGATGATGTAGAGTCATTAATAGATGAGCATCAATCAAATGTTTGGAATGAATATTACTTTGGGTGTCGAATGGCTTTGTTTTTGTGGGTGGATAAAATTATATAATATAATTATGATATTTGGAGGCAATAACCATGAATGCTTTGAATTGCATTACGGAACGCGAGCATGCATCTAACGCTATACACCACACTGTTCTCTTAGATAAAAATGCAGAAGAATTACTTGATAAGGGTTTGGAAAAAATAACGCTGGACGGTGTTGTTACTATTAAACCTGATCAAATAGAAGTATATATAAACAAAGACATTACTTTCGAAGGTATCATTGCTTGTAGTGGCACTCTATTATTCAAAGACTGCATTATCAGGTATTCGGGTACGGCAGAAAGCAAGATTGTTATGGAATCCGAAGAAAGTTCGATATCCTTTGATGGGTGCTATATAAATTGTACCAGTCAGTCTGATGACAAATTAGGATTTGTTGAGTGTAAATCCAGTTGCGATAATGTTGCGATATCCGAGTGTTTTTTATTAAGAGCTAATATGTTTTTAAATATGCAGGTATCGCAGTATCTTATAGTAATAAAGAATAAATTTGTGGACTGCTATGCTCCAATTAATGTTCATGCTAAAACTTGCTTTATTTCTAATAACTATGTTAAAGATACAATCGCTACATTTCTGGATATGACAGGCGCTAATAAAGGCGCCTTCGCTGCGTGCAACAATTATTTTGATGGGCAAACACTGCTTGATGATTATGATGTACCGTTGATACGTGTAAATGATACATCATTTAACGCTTTAGAAAAGTGTACATTCAGTAACATCCATCATGTTATTGACAATATTTCGTCTAATGGAGCTGAAGTGAAGATGGAGCGTTGCAACTTTGTTGGCTGTTATGAAGAAATTGTGTCATGTACCCATTGAAACAATGGCGGATGTGCATGATTGCATTCGATATTTAATTATGTTATCATTGTAATCTATCAGTCCCTCCCCGATTTTCACCAATATATTATCCTCATAGCAAAAGCAAAGGAGGGTAATATGCCTATGCACAAGGATCTTATCGGCACGATCATTTCGCTTGCCGTGATAACGGCGGCGGAAATACTGCTGACGGTGCTTATCAACAGTGAGCAGGAAAAAGCAAATAGGCTTAGCAGTATCAGAGACAATCTGACTATCAAGTAAAACCGAACTACATAACAGCCCCACAGGTGTAATGCTTGTGGGGCTGTTTGTGTTTGTAAAGGAGGATCGAATGTTCAATAATCAACGCTATGCCACAAGGGGGATAGCAGCAACGGTTCCACTGAGTATTCAGCATATGCTGTGGTACATGACAGATACGATGCAGGTGCAGAAGGATTATCTGCAAGTGTTTGAGCTGTCCGTGATCGATGGAAAGCAGCACATCATTCATCAGCAGGAGCAGCCCGATTATTCAATGCAGTACACTTTCACTGTAACTGACCCGATTGCCGCCAGGATTTATATAATTGATGATGGCAGTCACAGTACGATGCTTTTAGCCGAAGAATACTGAGGAGGAAATTTATGAAATCACAAGTCTACTTTTGCGAAACCTGCGGTACCGAACTTGCTGAGGATGAGGCGATTCTTTTCGGCCATCGCTACTACTGTGAACGGTGCCTTGATGAAGATACTGTCCACTGCAGCCATTGCGGTGCCAGAGTCTGGGCTGATGATAACGCCGGTACAGACCGCGATCCGCTCTGCTACCGCTGCTATGAGAACCACTATACGTCTTGCGAGGACTGCGGATGTATTATTCATCAGGATTCCGCGCATTATTTCGATGATGACGACTATCCCTATTGTGAAAGATGTTACGAAACTCGAAACAGCAGCCACATTAAGGAATATAATTACAAACCCGACCCTATCTTTTACGGAGAGGGAGAACGCTTTTTCGGCGTAGAGCTTGAAATTGATGAGGCAGGCAAGGATAGTGATAACGCCGAGTGTATATTGAATGCAGGCAATGTCGGTGGTAAGCACATATACATTAAGTCAGATGGCAGCCTTAATCATGGTATGGAGATAGTCACCCACCCTATGACATTGAATTACCACAAGAACTCGATGCCATGGGAAGCTGTCTGCAAGGAAGCAATACGCTTGGGCTATAAAAGCCATAAGACGCAAACCTGCGGTTTGCATATTCATGTTAACCGTGATACATTCGGAGAAACCCGTGAGATTCAGGACGAAAGGATCTCACGGGTTTTGTATTTTGTAGAGCACCACTGGAACGAGCTTCTGAAATTCAGCCGCCGTACCGAGAGTGCTATGAATCGCTGGGCTGCGAGATACGGCTATAAGAACGATCCGCAGGATATTATGAAAAATGCCAAGAACAGTTGCAATGGCAGGTATGCGTGTGTAAATATCTGCAACTGGAATACGGTGGAGTTCAGAATGTTCAGAGGCACTCTAAAACTCAATACGCTTTTAGCTGCAATAGAACTGGTAGATCTGATCTGTCAGCTGGCAATAACGCTTACCGACAAGGAGATCAAGGAGATAAGCTGGAGCAGTTTTGCTGCTACTATTTCAGCTGATGAATATTCAGAGCTTATTCAGTATCTTAAGGAGCGTCAGCTCTACACAAATGAGCCGGTAAACTATGAGGAGGATGATTAAGATGTGTGCTGTTTTCGGACTTATTGATTATGCGAATCATTTCACTGCGCGTCAGCGCGAAAAGGTGTTGAAGGTGCTATCTAAAGAGTGTGAATCCCGTGGTACTGATGCCACGGGATTCGCATTTAATCATCGTCATGGTATGACCATTTACAAAAAGCCGATTGCCGCTCACAGAATGCGGCTTCACCTGCCGCAGGAGAGCAATATAATACTTGGTCATACTCGCATGGCGACTCAGGGTGACAAGAAGGATAACTTCAACAATCACCCCTTTTCAGGCAGAACAGGAGCAACCAGGTTTGCTCTTGCTCACAATGGCGTTCTGCATAATGATTTCAGGCTTCAAAAGCAATATGATCTGCCTGCAACCAACATAGAAACGGACAGTTATGTTGCAGTTCAACTGTTGGAGCAGAGCAAATCTCTCGATTTTGCCGCTCTTATAAGCATGGCTGAAAAGGTTGAGGGTAGCTTTGTGTTTACAGTGCTGGACGATGCGAATAATATGTATTTCGTTAAGGGAGATAATCCACTTGCGCTATATCATTTTGCTCATGAAGGCTTTTATATTTACGCAAGCACATCTTCGATACTTGATTCCGCTCTGATGAGGCTCGGATTGCTCACGGGCTTCTATACAGAGATACCGAGCATTTGCGGAGATATTCTCAAAATTGACTCCAACGGAAAACTGACCACAGCGAAATTTGATACCTCGCACCTGCATAACTGGGATTATGGATACCTGCGCACTTATCCGTTCGGTTATCAGCAAGAGAGCATGGACAGTCTGGCAGTAAATCAACTCAAGGAGTTTGCATCTTACCTTTGCATTGAGCCTGAACATATCGACCTGTTGCTGGAATACGGTTACACTACCGATGATATAGAGGATATGTTCTACACGCCAGGAGAGATCGAATGTGCGATTGATGAAGTTCTTTGCGGGAATGCTTATTGCGGAGGTGAGTGGTGATGAAGAATTTCGTGTTTGGATATGCTAGGGTATCCACTGAGCAGCAGAACCTCGATCGTCAGCTAGATATGCTTCAGAAGTACGGTGTTGACTACATTTATAACGAGAAGATGACAGGCACAAAACGCAATCGTCCTGAGCTAGAAAAGCTTCTTGAACGCCTCACCGAAGGGGATATAGTAGTTGTGGAGTCTTTATCTCGACTGGGGAGAAGCACTAAGGATTTGATATGGCTCATGGAGACATTCAATGGCAGAGGTGTACACCTTGTGTCGCTCATAGAATCTATAGACACTACCACCAGTACTGGCAAGCTATTATTCACTCTGATGTCTGCTCTGGCACAGTTTGAGAGGGATGTTCTTGCCGACAGAACGAGAGAGGGGCTTGCCGCTGCGAGGGCAAGGGGACGCAAGGGTGGGAGACCTGCTGCTGATAAAGAGACTGTACGAAAGGCTGTAAGGCTTTACAAGACTGGTGAATATACTGTTAGGGAAATTACAGAACTGACAGGTGTTAGAAAGACTACGCTGTATAAAAATCTATGAGTATGATGCAGAGCTGCTTTGTGCGGCTCTGCTATTATTTTTGTAAATTGTATTTGCATTTTGTTGAAATATCACGAGTCATGTGCTATAATATAATTATATTATTGTGCAGTATATCTTTGTTGTTTAATTATACATTATATTATCACTTGACACTACCACTATTAACCAGAGCTGATCATATATCTACTGCGTTATCACGCCGGTTGACTATTGGCACAAAAGAAATACTAGCAAGAATAATACTCTTTCGGTTGTTGATAACGATGGATATGAACGCGAAAATTATTGTGAATTAGAAAAAGGGTTAATGAGGTATATATGGCAGTCATTAAATATGAAATACCAGTGCGTATACATAGCGACAATGAGCTTGCAACTAAAACAGCGGATTTTTTCCGAAACAAGACAATACCATGGACTTTTAACCAAATGGATGTTGAATTAGCTTCTGCGGTTACTGTTAACAAGACAATGTCAGGTATGCATAAGTATGAATTAGCACGTATTCAACGTATGCTTGCCACATCCCCCGACGACGAAAATTTAAAAGCAGAATATGCCAAGCTACAAGATAACACAGATTGGGTGTATGATATTGTTGCTAGTTTTGAAGGCGAAATTGCTGCAGATATTGATATATCGGGCAACATTGTTTTATTTCACAACGATACGTCCGATTATAATATATCCGCAAATGATATGCCACAATTGGATGAGCGGCTTAATAGCGAATGTTTAGATGACTTTTATATAGAAGAATTGAAAAAATTCATGATCTGTGTAATTGTGACAAGTGTATTGGTGAATCCAACCCTATGTTTAGGATTTGGTAACATTAATCTATATATTGATGGCGAAAAATACTGTTCAGAAACATTATTGGCATATCCAGAATATAGAGATGCATTCACAAAGTTTCATGAAATTATGACTAGCTCATTAACATTTGAACAAACCCTTGATTGGATCAAGTGCAATACAAACTTGTGCAATGAACATTCAAAACCCTGCATTGCGTTTTCATTGCTTACCTATGCTTTCAATCGTGAATCTCACGAAAGTTTGTTGTATTCTGTTATAGGGTTAGAAAGTATATACACTCCTACTGATAGGGGCATATCAGATAAGTTCCAGAAACGAATAAACTGTATATTTCCATCTATCACTAAAGAGCAAATTAAGAACATTTACAATAAGCGTTCAAAATTAGTACATGGTGAAATGATAATTAATACATATAAAGATTATTTTTCTTTTTCAGATAATGGAATTAGCTACGATGATGAAGAGGCACAATTGGCAATTGCACTCTTAACAGAAAGCATTAGATTGCTAATTGCAAATAATGCTACAAAACTAATCTTTAATGAACAAATATCATATCGATTTGGATAGCCATTCTAGTTTGCGTGGCATCAGAAATATTCGGATGTTTAGCAGTCCGTCAAACGTCCCTTTACCGAACATAGATTTATGAACGGGTTTCTGAACGAAAAATCCCCTGAAATCGCTTTGATTTCAGGGGATAAATTTTTGTTCGTAAAACGTTCGTTTTTCGGAAGATGGAAGACCTTGTATTGTTAAATGCGTTCTCTGTCTCGCAGGAACCTTTTTAGCAGGAATGTGAGAAAATACGGGAAGGTATAGAATTTACCGTTAAATCCGATATTCTTATAGCCGAGCTTTATGCCGTATTTAATATCGGAGTATTTCTCGCTGTCGATGAGCTTGTTCAGCGAGATAGTAGCACCATCATTCGCCTTGACCTCAACAGGGACGAGAGAATCAGCGTCACGCATGAAGAAATCCATCTCCAGCGTTCCGCGCTCGTTCTTGTAGAAATACAGCTGACAGCCTTGCTTTACCAGCATATCGCCAACGATATTCTCATAGATAGCACCCTTGTAGGTGTTAAAGTTCTTGTTGAAACGCAGGTCCTCCTGAGCCTCATCGTCAAGTGAGCCTATCAGCAGACCGCTGTCACGAAAATACACCTTGAAATTTGATGGGTCATAGTTGCCTTTGAGTGGCAGCTCTGGCTGCTCCATGCAGTAGCAGATATTGATAATACCAGCATTGTCGAGCCAGTCGATAGTTCCTACATACTCTCGGTTTCTTGCACCTTTTTCAATCTTGGATATCTGAAATTTCTTGTTATCCTTGCCAAGAAAGGTGGGTATCTTCCTGTAAACGCTGAGTATCTTAGCCTTGTCAAGACCGCCAGCGTATTTGGTGATGTCCTCCTCATAGTCCAGCAGTATCTGACGCTGCATTTTGAGCGTTCCGCTGAAATTCTTGTTTGTCACAAAGGAATTGACGATAGCTGGCATTCCACCCAGCACCATGTATTCGCGGAAGTTCTCAAACATCACATCAAGCGTCACATTTGAAAGCGGCGTGACTGACAGCATACACCGGTACATATCTTCAATCTGCTCAGGCTTGTAGCCCTTTGCCCAGAGAAACTCCTCAAAATCCATGGAGTGCATCTCGTAGTCCTCTTTGCTGCCAACGCTGTTGGACTCTATCTCGTTGTAGTTTATGCCCATCAGCGAGCCTGAGCAGATAACATCATACCGTCCGTCCAGCCTGAACGCTTTAAGGCTGGTAGCGCAGTTTACGCAAGCCTGAAGCTCATCGAAGAACAGCAGAGTTTCATGCGGTATGAACTCAAATTCAGGGTTGATGAGGGAGATATTTCGGATTATCTTATCCACCTCAAAGCCGTCGTCAAATATACCGCGGTACTGCTTTTGCAGAACGAAGTTTATCTCCACAACGCTTTTATAGTTGTTTTTTGCAAACTGCTCGATGGAGGCAGTTTTTCCTATCTGCCTTGCGCCCTTTACGATAAGCGGCAGATGTTCGGGGGTGTTCTTCCATTGGAGCAGAAAATCGTCTATTTTTCGTTTAAGTAGTGGCATTTTCATCACCTCTGCGTATAGTATATCACAAAATTACGGTATTATCAAGATATAAAATCACAAAATTACATTTATAAATTGTAGAAATATCACAGAAATACATAATGCAGGTTATAGTACCGCCGCAGTTCTGCGAGGAACTGCGGCGGTATAGTCTGAATCCTGACACTCCGCACCTCAACAGCGAATTTCAAGCAGCCTTCGCCTTTTGTGCAAAGGAGTACTACAGGGGAGACTCTTTGCTGTTATCAGGCGGAGTCTGCTCAAAATCCGTTGTCGAGGGGCGAAGTATATAGTAGTTTAAAATCCCAAATTGATAATACTTCTTTTTAATATGTCTACAATTACTCTAGCTGAATCGCTAGCAAAAGTATATAAACAATGATTATGTGTGTTTTTTATTGACTCAAATAAATCATTTGCGTTAACTTTTGTCGGTTTGTTTTCGTGTTCTCTAAAATAGTCCAAACCGTTATTGATATAATCGATAGAATAATCGTTCTCGCTTTCTAATTCAAAATAATCGTCAGGATCTTGAATTTTATCTAAAGCAATGTTTTTAATTTTATATGACATATATGTCATTGCTTCATCTATATAGTGCGGATCGTTTTGTAATGTATCAACTATATCAAAACACACATCAGAAAGATAGCGATCGTCTTTATAGATGTATGCATATAAAAGTTTTTCGAAAGTGTCTTGGGACATTTGGGAAAAGTATTTATTTATTAAATTCCTGCAATGTCCCATTTTCCTTTGATTAATATATTGGGATTGCGGTTTAGTGTTAATAGAGTCAACAATTGTTGCTTTCATACAATGCTGAATATGATCTGTGATACATTGGATTATACTGGTATGGATTTTTAAATAGTAATTAGTTAATTTCAATGAATTTACATTGAAATACATTGAATAAATGTTGTTAGATATGTTGGAAATTTCTTTATCATCTGTTGATAAATGTAAAGTGCCATATCCGTTTTCTATAGTATAGTCTAGTTTGTTGCTAAGCCAAAATTCTTGTATTGTATCAAATAGATCATCATATGGCTCATTATTATCAATTGAAGTTTTAGTTTGATTTATGCTTTTAATAAGATTAATACTAAAATCTCTAGTGAGGTTATTATGTTTAGATGATATATTGCAATTTTCGAAATAATCAGCAATTTCGCTACTGATCAAACTTTTTCTATCTTTATATTTAAACCACGAAATAGCTTTTTTAATATAAGTCCTATCTTTGTTTGTTAAGGTAATATATAGTGCGAATGGCAAAAGTGAAATAGGGTTCCCTGAATGTAAATAGTTGATTAAAAAAAGACTGATTGCATATACAACTATACGCTTATCTGTTCTATGGTCAATCAGTTTATTTTCTTTTAAATATGTTATTATAGGTTTCAGCTGGCTTTCTACCTCTGCCGGAATACTCTTTAAATCAATTGAATACCTGACAACATTGAGTGTCTGCAGTTCTTTATTTACTTCGATGAATAAATCGTATATTTTTTGAAGTTCTTTTGCGCAATCGTTTGATATGATTTTGTCAAAATTATATACAATCATCATTTGGGAAGAATTGTAATTGTTCGTATTTTTGACGATTTTTAATGTCTCTTGAACCAGTTTAGATAAAGCTTCATTAATGCATGAAATTCTGTCTAAACTGGCTTTAAAATCAGCATCAGAAAGATTTTCCTTTGTGATGATACATGTGGATTTCTTTTCCATATATTTCGCCTCTTTGATTAGAATTAATATTTCATTATATCATAGCTTTATAAAAAAGTCAAATTTATGTATTTTTGGCATTTTTGGCGCAAATACGTAATCTTTATGGATGTTCAAAAATCTGATATAATCGCATTGCAGCCGGTTGTAAATATCTCAACGGAGGTATCCAACCATGGATCCAAAACCTATACGCTCACACGTATTGTATCGTGTGCTTTTCGACACAGGCAAATTTGCTACAGATGGTAGTGATATCTATCTGTGGCAGGACAAGCAGCTTTACTGGCGGTGCATTCGGGCGCCAGATATTCAAAGAACTGTAAGACGATTGGTCGATCCGCAGTTACTTCCTTACATATCTACTGCTACGGCAGAAGAAACGTTGGAGATGCTGAAGGGAGACCCTCGTCTTTACAAAGACTTTGAAGCTACCAGAGATGAAAATCAAAATCTCATCCACTTTAAAAACGGCGTTTTCAATATAAAAACTACCGAGTTTATAGAGGATGAGGAATTCATACGAAGCCGAAATTTCGACTATTGTATGAATTTAAAGATCCTTGACAAACCCGACATAGAACAAGCACCCACTTGGAACTACCTGTTACAATCAAGTTTACAGGCAGTACCGGACAGTTCAAAGGCAAAATTAGCATACGAACTGCTGGCTTATGTTTTATGTCGGAATACAACAGCTGAAAAGGCTGTGATCCTCTACGGAGACAGCGGCAGCGGCAAATCGCTTATGTGTAATTTAATTGAGAGTGCTTTTTCATCACATGATGTCTCAGCATTTGCATTAAAAAACCTCGGAACCAAGACTTGGTCTATTAAGTTCAAGAATATTTCTGTAGCAATATGCCGTGAAATACCGATGGAGTCAATAGGCTCAATCGATACTCTTAAATCTGTGATAACCTGTGAGAAAATCACAGGTGAAGAAAAATATACGATAGCCGAGTCGTTTGTTCCTCACTGTAAATTGGTTATGGCGGGTAACACCCTACCCAATTTCAGAGAGGTGGACGATACAGGAAACCGCTCTCTTATACGCAGATTTGTTGTGCTGCCGTTTGAGAAGACGCACACTGACATGGACATTGATTTAGGACTGAAGAAAAGGTTGATAAGCGAAAGAGATATTATTTTCAGTTACGCACTGAAATTTCTCCCTTCGCTGATTAAGCGCAATTTCAGGTTTACAGAATGCGATGACAGTAAAAAGCTTCTCTCCGAATATGAGGAAGTACAGGATTTGCTGCCTGCGTTTATTGAAGATCGTTGTGAAGTCGGAAAAGAGTTCCGCATTCATAACAAAGAGATTCAGGATGCAGTACAGGCATACTATTTCGAAAATGGCATGACTTGTCAATTAAGCGATAATCAGATCCTTACTCGCATTACAAGGCTTTGTAAAGGCGAGCGTGATAAATTCCGTCTCAACGGAAAAAATCTGCGTGGAATCAAAGGTATTCGTTTAAAAGATGATTTTTAAAGTCTGCCAGGATACGTCTGTTTTCAATTTGTGAGTTTTATTGTCTTCACCCCAAAATAAAAAAAGTTGGTTTTGGGGTGGGACAGTGGAACGTTTGACGGAAAGGAGAATTAATTGTGTCAAGCAAAAAACATATTGGTTTCGTTCTGTATAACGAAGATATAACCGCTTTCGAAGAAATGCTCAAATCCTCGGGGCTGGATCGAAGTGAATTCTGCCGTCGGGCTATTTTCAGCGAAAGGATAGTGATAATTAAAGGGCTGGAAGGCATACCTGAGCTGATTCAGCTGCTCTATTCGGTAAGCGGTAACGAAAACACCGACTTTGCTATCACAGAGCTTGAAAAAAAGCTGCAGTTCATAACAGAAGAACTGAGCGTGCTTAACGAGAACGGGGGTGAATAAAATGACTATTCATCGTTACTTAACATCTGCCAGCCAAACGAGGAGTTTACCGAGGAAAATGATTGGCTACATACTTGATCCCCAAAAGACCAATGAAACATTGGTCGGAGGGATCGGGTGTTTGCCCAAAGTCGAAGATGCTTTGCGAAGTATGGAACTGACTAAAGCCATACATCACAAAACCGATGGAAGACAGGTCATACATTCGGTGCTGAGCTTCGATGCAAAAGAGCCTGTTACCGAGCAGGAAGTGCTGAGCATCAGCAAGCAGATAGCACGGGAAGTGTATCGTGACTATCAATGCGTAATCGCTGTTCATACGAATACAGTGCATCTACATAGCCACTTTATAGTGAACAGCGTGGGTGTACACGGACATAAGTTCAGCCTTCGCAGAAAGGAGTTTTTCCAGCAGCGCAACATGATAAACCAAATACTCATCCGAAACGGCAAGCAACCAATCGTTGGCTTTTCTGAGGATGATTATCGTGAACTGGAGTTGTCCGAGGAGGATATGGACTCCGGTGATTGGCTGGAACTGTACCCCGAAAGCGAAAAGATAGTCATTATGAGCGGCAACACGCTGCCTGATATCACGCTGGCAGCAGCTGATGCTATATATGACGACGAATGCGATGACGGCCCATCTTTGTCACAGTGTTACTTTTTAACTCTGGCACAAAAGCATGGGTTCGCAGTCGCAAGGTACATTTGCGATGCAGAATTGCATCATCAGGAGGATAATTATGAGGAGGATAATGATATGAACTCAAAACCTACAATCAGAATCGGTGGTGGAGTGATTATTACCACAGATAAAGCCGACATTAATCAGAATGCCGATTTATGCAGCCAAATAATCCGACGTATACCTGAGGAGATACTGTATACTCATGATATTGAGATATATACTCCAAACGAAATTCGTGGGGTTTCTCAGGAAATAGTGGACGAGATCGCCAACGAAATAAGCAGGAACGGTTTTGAATCTGAGACAGTGCGCAAGCAACTGCCTGAGATCAGGAAATAACTGCTGAAATTATCCTGCTATGCTGTGCAGAGCTATTCTGCACAGCATAGCAGGAATTTACATTGATATATTAACTTAATGAGATAATGGCATTATGCCCATTGGAAAGGAAAGAACACTATGGCTACAACTACAACACCTACAAGACTGCTCAAGGCAAAGGAAGTCAGAGATCATCTCGGTATATCCACCAACGCAATGTATGCACTCATGAGGTGTAGGACATTCCCTTCTATACGTATAGGAGGAAGGTATTACGTCTGCGTCGATAAGCTGGAGGAATGGCTCGACAAGGCGACACGGGAGAAAAAAACTTTCAACGGCTTTCCTGTGGAGGAAAGGAGGCGTGCGTAATGGCTGGGCGCAGAGCCAAGGGTACTGGCAGTGTATTCAGGAACCCCGATGGCACATGGACCGGTCAGTGCGTTAAGGGTTTCTGCGACAAAGGCTATACCAAATTTAAACGGTTTAAGGGCAAAACTAAGGCAGAGGTAATACGGAAGATGGAAAACTACCTTATGCTAGTGAAATCAGGAGGGCAATGCCTTGATGATTACTATCTGGACGATTACCTTTGCGGTTGGATGGAGCATATCAAGAAGCCAGACTTGAAGCCCACATCGTATGACAGAGCTATGCTGACGGTCAAAAATCACATTAATCCCTATATAGGGCATTATCGTGTAACGCAGCTTACGCCTGCCATAATTCAGCTTGAATTGATCGATACGCTGCGTAATAGGGGCTTATCCCTCTCTACGGTAAGGAAGGCGTATGTGTACCTTAACGCCTGTCTTACATACGCTGTGGACGCTCAGGGGCTGCCTCAGAATCCCTGTCGTCTTGTGAAGCTTCGTCAGAAGGATTTTCCTGCAAAGAAGAACCGCTTTTTAAGCGAAAAGGAGATGGCCGAGTTCATCAAAGCCGCTAATTCGCTTGATAATAGCGGCAAACCTCGTTACAGCTTGCGTAAGCTCCTTATACTGGATATCTACACAGGATTGCGTGTAGGAGAGCTTGCGGCGCTGAAATGGAGCGACGTTGACTTTGAGCGCAAAACGCTTAATGTAAGCAAAAATGTCGTTTCTACCTACAATTTCGGTCGAAATGAAGGTCAGAAACAGCGTATTGTTCAGGATAGCACTAAATCCCGCAACAGGGTAGTACCACTAAACAAGAGTGCACTGGCTCTGATGAAGGAGATGTATGACAGTGCTACCGACAGAAGCGGATACATTCTTGGCGGCAAGGCTCCTGTCAGCGTAAATTCGCTTATCAACAGCTATAAGAGGGTATGCAAGCGTGCGGGTATCGAAAACTGCTGCGGAATCCATACTCTGAGGCACACCTTTGCCAGTCTGCTTTTCCTTAAAGGTGTGGATATCAAGGTTATTTCGGATATTCTCGGTCATGCTGATACGGGCTTCACCTACAACACCTACATTCACCTGACGGGCAAGCAGACCGAGCTTGCCGTGGAAAAACTGGACACAATCTGAGCATAAATTGATCCGCCTGACGAACATCAGGCGGATCTTGCTTTTTTTAGTGAGTATAAAATGAGTATATATGTTTCAAATGACCCGATTTTCGCAATATTTTCTTCCATTATATTACAATCGGTTTTTTGAAGCTTTTGTGTTTGAAAGATATGAGAATGCCTTTTAAAGCGCATTATAAAAGGAAACAAGCCCGATTTTAGTCGGGCTTGTTTTTTATCCTGTGGTTGGGATGGCGGGATTTGAACCCACGAGATGACGGAGTCAAAGTCCGTTGCCTTACCGCTTGGCTACATCCCAGGATAATAAATATCGAAAAAGGCACAGGGTCTAACCTATGCCTTTTTCTATGTGGGGTGGGTAGTGGGAATCGAACCCACGATCTTCGGGACCACAATCCGACGCTT
>CAYSYF010000003.1:0-87010 GCA_964435155.1 uncultured Ruminococcus sp.
GCTCGCGCTGAATTTTCCCCTCAAAGCCTATCATCTTCGTCCAGAAATAGTTTTCTAAGAAACGGAAGATGATCATACGGATAACGTGCAGAGCGAACATTACCGCAAGCACCTTTACAACGCTCAGAATATCAGCGGTCGTGGTGAAAATGTTGATTATCTCCATAAGGAGAAAGGTGTCCATAAATGCGCCGATACCCCTGAAAACACATTGGCTGACGATATACGAAAGCGGCAGCTTTTTATCGTGACGGAGAGCGTATTTCACAACATAAAAAACATTGGAAATAAGCCTTTTCATTTTTATCTTGTCTTTTTTGTTCTCTTTGCTCATGCCGTCACCTCCTCTGCAAGATAATTCTGAGCCTGCAATTTCCACATTTCAGCATACTTTCCGTTAAGCTCCATAAGCTCCTTATGGCTTCCCTGTTCAATGACCGTACCGTGTTCAAACATATAAATGCGGTCTGCGTCACGGGTTGCGGAAAGACGATGGGAAATGAATATCACCGTTTCACCGTCGGTAGCGGTAAGCATATTCTTATACATATTGTACTCCGCGATAGGATCGAGCGCGGAGCTTGGCTCGTCAAGTATCACGATATCGGGCTTGCGCGCAAAAACTCTCGCAATAGCGATCTTCTGCGCCTCGCCGCCCGAAAGTCCCATTCCGTTTTCATCAAATTCCTTGGTAACCATCGTGTCAATGCCCTTTTCAAGGCTATCCAGCTTATCGCCGAACTGCGCTTTCCTGAGCGACTCCTCTACCAGCTTTCTTTCTTCGTCATTCTTTGGGCTGCGCATGAGAACATTATGGGAAAGCGGCAGCGCAAACACCTGTAAATCCTGAAATACCGTTCCGAAACGGCGGTGCAGCGACTTAGGCTCATATTTTGCAATATCCTCGCCGCTTATCGTGATCGCGCCCTCGGTAGGCTCGTAAAGTCCCATGATAAGCTTTACAAGAGTTGTCTTTCCTGCACCGTTGTGACCGACAATAGCTATCTTCTCACCCTTGCGTATAGAAAGGTTTACATCATGGAGAGTAGGTTTGTCTGCTCCCTCGTATTTAAAGCTCATGTCCTTTATCTCGATATCCGAAAGGTTTTTTGCCTTGATAAGCTCACTTGCATCGGTCTTAGGCTCATAGGACAGGAACTCGCGGAGATTTGATACAAATGCGCTTTCCTTGGCAAGCGATACTATAAGCTCGACAGCGTCAGAGGTGCGCCAAGAAAGTGTTGAGAGCGCAGGTATCATAGCAATGTAAGCCGCGGTCTGCGCCTCGCCCTCATTCAGCACGAATGCTATGTAGAGATAAGGCAGGATAGTGGACAGAATGTTGTAGATTATCCACTTTGCCGGCTCTATGATACAAAGCTTTCTGCGTATCTTGCGGGTACGCTCCTCCATTTCCTCATACGCTTTTTCATGACGGCTTAAAAGCAGCTTTCCGATACCGAAAAGGCGAAGCTCGCCTGCGTATTTCTTTTCGTAGAACACGCGCTTTGCATAGCCGCCGATACGACCGTCACGGGTGTTGGACATATCAAGGGAGTAGTAAAGATCGCCCTCCTTTTTGCCAAACAGCATAGACACCGCAACCATCGGCACGATGAACAGCAGCAGCCACGGGTCAACATCAGCAACGATGATAGTTGCAGCGATGACCGATGCGACGCCTGCCACGAGATAAGCGGAGTAGTACAGGATCGTGCTGCCTCTCCACTGACATTCGTTCAGCGCACGGGTGTACTTGTCGTAGAAATCAGGACGCTCAAATTCAGCGTATTCCATGGAGATCGACTTGCGTATGACACGCTTGTAGAAATCCTGATACATCTTGGGCAGGAATTGCTTCTCGCAAAGCTGATGTATCGCCGCTGTGATATGGATTCCAACATGTCCGATACACATTGCTCCGATAAACGAAACAAGCGCCGTAAAGGACGTTTTATTTTCAATTGCAACATATATCCACTCTGTCAGGTATACCGAAAATATCGTCCAGAATACGTTCTCGTTAAATTCCTTGATGAACGTATAGATGACGTAGCCCTTACTGCCGCGCCACAATATCTTCAGCATATACAAAACATTCGACAGAGAGGAATGCTTTGGTTTTTCTTTTTTCTCTTTCATTTTGTCCTCCTTTATCGCTCATCGTTTTTAAGCACCGCAAATTCGCGCGGCATATTCTTTAACAATTCTTTGGCTGCAACAGGTCTTATATCATATTCGTCAAGCTTGTCAATAGGTATCCAACGCATCTTTTCGCTGTCGCCGCCTGTTGTAAGGCTAACCTTTTCGTATTCCTTCTTTTCGGAAGGCTTCATAAGATAATAAAGCTCTATGGTATGGCAGTCAAGACCTTCCAGCGCGCCGTCACCGTCAAAGAAATTTTCGATCAGACACAGTGGTCGTTCAACAGAAAACTCCTCGCCTGTTTCTTCAAAAACCTCACGGAGCACAGCTTCTTCGGAAGTTTCGCCTATATGAACTCCGCCGCCAACGGTATAATAGTAACCGCATTTCTCACCATAAGAAAAAAGCGCATATCCGTCCGAAATTATTATTGCGCCTACCCTATAACGAAACCAATCCTTACCGATACAAAAACAACAGTCTGTTTTCCTTTCCATTATCGTCCCCTCCTTAAAATAAACAAAAAAGCGTACACTTCATACAGAAATGCACGCTATGAATGCAGACAAAAACACATCAAAGAATAATGTGCCGATCGGCAGACAAGAGTTCATTCCTGAATATGATAGTTGTGGTTGTGCGATAAGTGTGCTTAAACATATTGTCTGCCTCCTTTCAAAAAAATCATGAACTTAGTATAGCACTCCTAACTGTATTTGTCAAGTTTTTTTCAGAATTTTACTCAAAAGATCAGATCACAACACTATTATACATCAATAGTAGCATTTCGTCAATATCTATTGATGATTTATATAAGCTTTAGTTTAGTTTATACTATTGCTAAAGAGGTGACTTGAATGAACGAACTTAACATAGAAGTAGGCGCAAGAATAACCGAACTGCGCAAACAACGCGGATATACCCGTGAAAAGCTGTCTGAGCTTGCCGACGTTTCGGTGCAGTTTCTTGCGGATATCGAAAAAGGGCGAAAATCTATGACTATTGCAACTCTTAAAAGAATATCCGCCGCCTTACTTGTGCCGACGGATCACATCGTAAACGGTACACATGAAAGCGGTGATAATGCAGGGATAAATTCGATCCTGAGTACCCTTTCCGATAAAAACAAAAAGCAGGCAGAAAAAATACTGACCGCTTTTGCCGAAGCAGTCAATACTCCCTGACCTGATTTTTTATAACTACTATACAAAAACCTCCCTGCGAAAACAGGGAGGTTTGAATATTCTCTTGTGATAACGCCCGAGGGCTGAAATTATCTCTTGGAGAACTGGGGAGCGCGACGTGCAGCCTTCAGACCGTACTTCTTTCTCTCCTTCATTCTGGGGTCACGTGTCAGGAAGCCAGCCTTCTTGAGAACGGGACGCAGCTCGTCAGAGTACTGGAGCAGAGCTCTGGAAAGACCGTGACGGATAGCACCTGCCTGACCTGTAACACCACCGCCTGCAACTGTGCAAACGATGTCGAACTTCTCAACAGTATCAGTAAGAGCGAGGGGCTGACGAACGATGAGCTTCAGAGTGTCAAGACCGAAGTAGTCATCAATGCCTCTGCCGTTGATTGTGATTGTACCGCTGCCGGGGTATACTCTAACTCTGGCAACAGAGTGCTTTCTTCTACCTGTGCCGTAGTAGTAAGGTTTAGAATCGTACATTTTCAGCCCTCCTTAAAACTTGTACTCAACGGGCTTCTGAGCCGCGTTCTTGTGCTCTGCACCGGCGTAGCAGCGAAGTCTTGTCATAGCCTTTCTGCCGATCGTGGTATCAGGGATCATGCCGTTAACGGCAAGTGTCATAGCCTTGTTGGGGTTGGTCTTCATCAGAGTGTCGTAACGAACTTCCTTCAGGTGACCGATCCAGCCTGTGTGCCATCTGTAATACTTCTTCTCAAGCTTCTTGCCTGTGAGAACTGCCTTTGCGCAGTTGATGATGATAACGTGATCGCCACAATCGCAGTGGGGAGCAAATGTTACCTTGTGCTTGCCTCTGAGCAGGTGAGCAGCCATAGCAGCTACGCGACCGAGGGGCTTGCCTGCAGCGTCGAGTACATACCAGCTGCGCTCTACTGTTTCAGCCTTGGGCATATATGTTGCCATACTTTTTTCCTCCTTATATTTCGGATATTTCCGATTTAACTATCAGGCAGAATCGCATAATTCTGCCACACAACATTGATTATTATACACGTTTGAAAAGGATTTGTCAAGGGTTTTTAGGCTTAAATTTTAAATATACCCCATTTTCTTTTGTTTTCTCTCTGTTTCTCTCGGTTTTTCTCTCTTTCTTGAAGTTCATTTCATTTTCGGAGCAGTTTTTATAAAAACGAGAAAACAAGCAAGATCGAGAGAAAAACAGAGATTTCGCGGAATTTACATTTTGTAAACTTTAAAACAAATATCCGCAATGATTATACACTGCGGATATTACTTATTTTCACTCTCTTACCGAGGTTATCCTCTCAATTTGAATAATCTGCTTTTTCCCATTCTCCGTTGGTTCGACTGATAAGCTTATTCTCTGCAACATCAAAGCTAAATTCATCTGTGCGAAAATAATATCCCAGGAAATCACCGTTGTCATCATAATTACCATAATGAAACAAAGACTTACAGCTTATCACGTTATCCTCTCCACTGAGATTTACTTTAACTGTCATCTCCGCATATTCGGTATTGTCTGCATTCATTACCCTTGCGTCATACAAATCGATCACAGCCCCGTCAGTGGTGATTTTTGACAGAATGCCATCGTTATGTATAAAATATAATACATTTCCGTCACACAGAAAACAGGGGTATGATGAGCCGCGTTCGTCGCTGTAAATAAGGCGGTTTCCTGTTTCGGTGATATGGTAAACTTCATAATACCCCGGGTTTGGTGATGTTCTTAGTCCCAGCCCATAAACGCCAAGCACTCCGTCATCAACAGGATAGAACTCCTTTGTTATCATAGCCACAGCTTCTAATTCACTCAGCACACTACTATAAATATCCGATTCCGACCATCTTTCAGAGTGCTGCTGAAAGCTGTTATAAAAATACTCATGCGCTTTATCGGAAATCGGCATATTCTGAGCAGACAGCTCGCTAGCAGGAAGCCTGCCGCCGTCATAAGCAGTGCCGTTGTTTTCGGAGATGGTGTTGTCGCTTGTTATTTTTCCGACAAGCTCGGGGTAGCTTTCCGTAAACTCGGAAAGACTAAGACCTCTGCTCCAATTATATTCAATCCGCGCCGAGCAGGACGTCAGTATAACGACAGCGAAGCAGGCGACAAAGACACGGAAAAGCTTAGCCATGAATCACATACCTCCAATTTGCACCGCTCGAATACTTAACACTGTTATATATTTCATCGATAGTTATCTGAGTATGCCTTCCATGATAAGTTTCAATACCTGTCAGCGCCATCAATGTACTGCCGACGCCGCACCAGTTTTTATATCCTGCTTCCGGTGTATCGCTATCATAACCCTGCACAATTGATGCATCAACCGTACAGTAATATAAAGTTCCCAATCCGTTGTCAACAGGCGTTGACATACACGGTGCAATACCATCATTGCCTGATATTTCAATATCTATTTCAATGGCTCTGTTAAATATAACTAACGCATCATCGGGCGAATTGTCAAATACCCTTTTCAACTCGCGGTCTTGTAAAAATATTTCTAATTTTTTATTGATAAGCTCGCTGTAATTTGGATATTCATCAATAAATTTCTCCGCGGCATTATTCAACGCTACTTCATAGGACAGTGAAATTTCTGCCGTTTCTACAGTTGTTTCACTTGCAGAAGCCGCGCTTTGAATACCGATACAGCAACACATAAACGAAGCCAAAACAATTGCCGTAACTTTTCTGAACATTTTCACAAAAACCACCCTTTCAAAAATAAAATTAAATTATTCCAAACCAACAAGAGCCTTTTTCGCCCTCGTTGGTTTTACTTTATTATACACTGCGATATTTTTATATGTCAATCCTTTTGACCCACAAAATCAAGTCTCTGCTTTTAGATAAGAAGCACAAAAACCGCCGAGCTATTCGGCGGTTTTTGTGAAGTTATTCAATATTTATATGTATATAATCGTTATCCTCATCTGCCTTCAGCAGCACCTTTCTCACTGAAAGCGCGTAGCTGCCGAGGTTTGCCTGAAGCTTAGCGAAATTCTTCAGGACGATATGAGTTGCGTCATAAACGCCCGTGAGGCAGTCGTACAGCGCGTCGAGATTGCCGCCGTACCAATCGGGGAACTGCAGGTCCTCGGCTATCAGCTCGTGAAGCTGCTTCTTGTCGGTTATCTCGGCACAGTCAAGAATTATCTCTTTCATGTTATTCCTCCCCGTACAGCAGCGTAAAGCTCTCGTAATGGTCGTCGGTATAATAGATAAGTCCATCGTTTGAGAATACTATACGCTTAGCGCCGCGGCTGTTTGCACCGAGGGTGTCGATATCGCACTCGGTGTATTCTCTGCCGTCAGCCTCGGGGAGCAGTCCCTCATAGTTGCCGAAGTAGCTTCCGCCTATGCACATTCCGGGGGCATAAGGCTCAAGCGAGCCGCCCTCCCAGCCAAGTGCCTGAGCTTCTTTCTTTGAAATGAAGTTATTCGGCAGGCAGCCGTACAGGTGGATATACAGTGCAACATCGTCCTTTGTGGTATATGAGCCGTCAGGATCGAGCCACGGCTCTTCCTCAGCAGGTTCAGACTCGACAGGCGCTTCTGTCGTGGTTGCAACCGTTGTCAGCTCTGTTGTCTGCTCGGTGGTTGCTTGTGTTGTTGTAGCAGCAGTCGTCTGCTCAGTATCCGAGCTGTCATCAGCTTCAAGCTCAGCAATTATCTCGCTGCCAACGCTGTTTACGATATCATTGACAGCCTCTTTTGCAGCCTCGCAGCCAACAAGGCAGAACAGCATCATCGACGCGAGCAGTATGCTTAATAACTTTTTCATAGCTTTCTCCTTTAGCACTTGCAGTAAACAACAGCATAATCAAACGGCGAAACGGTTATAGTGCCGTTCTTGATGCCCTTGCCGTAACGGTCAAAGCCTACCTCGAAATCAGTAAACATCTCGGTGTAGTCGTTTTTTATCTCAAAGGTGTGACCCTGAGTGGACTTGTTGAGGTAGATTATTGCAGCCTCGCGGGTTATCTTGTCGCAGCGTGCGAATACAACGTGCTTGTCTGTGACCTCAATAAAGCGCAGGTCGCCCTGTTCAAACGCGCGTGTTCCCTTGCGGACAGCGGAAAGCTGCTTTGTAAACTCAATAAGGTCGAGGTTTTCCTTGCCCCAGGGGTAGCAGCGGCGGTTGAACGGATCGCGATAGCCCTCCATGCCTGCCTCGTCGCCGTAATAGATGGACGGGATACCGGGCAGGAAGAACTGAAGCACCATTGCGCATTTCAGCAGCGTAAGTCCGTAGAGATACTGCTGCTCATCAAGATAGCGCTCGCTCTGCCAATCCTTATCGTGCCAGCCTACCTCCTCGCCGCCAAGACGTGTCAGAGCGCGCTCTGTATCATGAGTGGAAAGGAAGTTCATCAGCATATCTATCGAGGGCTTGGGATAGTGATCCATGATAGTCAGGATACCGTCACGGAAAGCATTCGCATCGGAGTACTTGACATAGTTCAGGATAGCCTCCTTGAACGGATAGTTCATAACGCTGTCGAGCTGACCGCCTGTAAGATAGCGTCTGCGCACGCCGTAGCTCTCCTTGTTGGAAGCGTCCTCCCATACCTCGCCGTAGATTATCTTATCCTCGCCCATAGCCTTTACAGCCTTGTTGAGGTTGTCAAGAAATTCATCGGGAAGCTCGTCCGCAACGTCAAGTCGCCAGCCGCACGCACCGAGCTTTATCCACTTCTGGAGGATACCGCCGTCGCCGCAGATGTAGTTGGTGTACTGCTCGTTGTTCTCGTTTACGTTGGGAAGAGTGGTTATTCCCCACCAGCTCTCATACTTATCAGGATAACCTGTAAAGCTGTACCATGGGAAATAGGGTGAATTCTTGTCGCGGTAAGCGCCAGTGTTGTCGCCGTATCTGCCGAACTTGTTGAAATAGATGGAGTCTGCGCCTGTATGCGAGAAAACGCCGTCCAGGATAACGTTGATACCCATCTCCTTCGCCTTTTCGCAAAGCTCCTTGAAATCCTCCTCTGTACCTAGCAGCGGGTCTATCTTCTCGTAGTTTGCGGTGTTGTAGCGGTGGTTTTCATGAGCCTCAAAAATAGGATTGAGATAAATGACTGTAACGCCAAGGCTCTTGATATAAGGCAGCTTTTCTATGATGCCCTGAAGATCGCCGCCGAAGTAGTCGTTGTTGCGCACTACGCCCTTATCATCGGGCTTATAGAACGGTGTATCGGACCAATTCTCGCGCATTATTCTGTCGGAAGGCACACCCTCATGAGGCTTGCCGCTCCTTGCAAAGCGGTCGGGGAATATCTGATACATGATACCGCCGCGGATAAACTCGGGAGTGTACAGGTTTTCGTCAAAAACGGTGAGCTGGAAAAGCTCCTCGCCCTCAAAAACTCCCTCAGACGCGCCGTGACGCTTGATGTAACGGCGTCTGCCGTCAAGGATACAGGTGAAATAATAGTGGTGCAGACCCGTGTTGTTGGGCGCAAATGTGCAGGAATAGATATTGTCATCGCCGCTCTCGTCCTGAAGGATAAGCTCAATAAAGCGCTCCTTGTAGCCTGGACGGAACATTACAAGAGTAAGATCGCTTACAGCCATGTGCTTGGGTATGCGCACATTGAAAACGCTGGTCTGACCTCTTCTGAGCGCACCGAACGGGTGCTTGTAGTTTGTATCAAAACAGTCAAACAACGGAAGGCTCATAAAAATTGCTCCTTTTCTTCATAATGCAATAAAACGAAAGCGGCGGGCTGTGGGCAGCCCGCCCTACGTTACGCTGTAGGGCGGCATGCCCTCATGCCGCCGCAAAAGGTCAAGATAGATTATTTCAGATTCCAGATGTCGCGTGCGTAGTCTGTTACTGCACGGTCAGCGGAGAAGCGACCTGCGCCTGCGATATTATACAGGGACTTTCTGTTCCACTCCTCAGCGTTCTTGTAAACCTCGCTGATGTAAGCCTGTGTACCGCGGTAGCTGTCGAAGTCAGCAAGCGCCATGTAGAAGTCCTTGAACTTGATGGAGTTTGCAAGCTCCTCGAATGTAGCGCCGTTGATACCGTTGTACATACGCTGCATAGCGTCCTTGATAGTCTGGTTGCCGTTGATGTACTGCTCGGGGTGGTAGCCTCTCATGCGAAGGTCGTTTACCTCGGGTGTTCTCATACCGAATACGAAGATATTGTCATCACCGACAGCCTCGTGGATCTCTACGTTAGCGCCGTCGTATGTGCCGACTGTAAGCGCACCGTTGAGCATGAACTTCATGTTGCCTGTACCGGAAGCCTCTGTACCTGCAAGAGAGATCTGCTCGGAAACCTCGGCTGCGGGCATAAGGATCTCAGACAGAGTTACACGGTAGTCCTCGAGGAAGATAACCTGCAGCTTCTCGCGCAGCTTGGGATCATGCTTGATCTCCTCGCCTATGCACCAGATCATCTTGATGATCTGCTTAGCAATATAATAGCCGGGAGCAGCCTTTGCAGCAAAGATATATGTCTTGGGTGTAAAGGGAGCGTCGGGATTCTGCTTTAAGAAGTTGTAGTCAGCAATAATGTTAAGTGCGTTTAACTGCTGGCGCTTGTACTCGTGCAGACGCTTTACCTGTACGTCGAAGATGCTGTCAACATTCAGCTTTGTGCCTGTTGTTTTCTCAACATACTTTGCAAAGCGCTCCTTGTTCTCTCTCTTGATCTTGCCAAGCTTTTCAAGAACAGCCTTATCATTGGCAAATACCTGGAACTTGATAAGCTCGGAAGCGTCCTTCTTGAAGCCCTCGCCGATGCACTCAGACAGAAGGTCTGTCAGACCCTTGTTGGACTGGAGCAGCCATCTTCTGTAAGCGATACCGTTGGTAACGTTCTTGAACTGACTGGGTCTGTCGGTAGCCTGAAGATTGAATACATCGTCCTTGATGATCTGGCTGTGCAGCTTGGAAACGCCGTTTACGCTGTGAGAAGCAGCAACACAGAGGTTTGCCATGTGTACCTTGCTGTCCTGAACGATGGACATATTGGATACCTTCTCCTGATTCTGGGTTCTGTTGTACAGATCCTCGCAGTAGCGGCGGTTGATCTCGCAGATGATAGCAAAGATTCTGGGGAGGATCCTCTCGATCAGGGTCTTGTCCCACTTCTCAAGAGCCTCAGCCATAACAGTGTGGTTTGTATATGCAAATGCATTTGTGCAGATGTGCCATGCCTGATCCCAGCCGTAGCCGCAGTCGTCAAGCAGAACTCTCATAAGCTCGGGAACTGCAAGTGTGGGGTGAGTATCGTTGATATGGATAGCAACCTTCTCGTGGAAGTTCTCCAGCGTGCCGTAGTTCTTCATGTGGCGCATAACGATATCGCCGATAGAAGCAGCGCACATAAAGTACTGCTGACGCAGACGGAGAGCCTTACCCTCCATGTGGTTATCATTAGGATAAAGTACCTTGGAGATAGAATGTGCGATATTGGAAGCACCGAGAGCCTTTGCGTAGTCACCGCTGTTGAAGCTGCTCATATCAAAGGACATATTCTCTGCGCTCCACAGACGAAGCTTGGAAACGCCCTTGCTGTCATAGCCCGATACATACATATCATAAGGAACAGCATTAACGGAGGTATAGTCAACGTGCTCAAGGTGGTGATAGTTCTCGTCCCAGTACTCATTTATGTGACCGTCGAAGCGTACTTCCACAGCCTGATCGGGAACGGGTACCAGCCAAGCGCCGCCGCCGGGAAGCCAGTTATCGGGAAGCTCTGTCTGCCAGCCGTCAACGATCTTCTGCTTGAAGATGCCGTACTCATAACGGATAGAATAGCCTGTTGCGGGATAGTCGCAGGTTGCAAGACCATCAAGGTAGCAGGCTGCAAGACGACCAAGACCACCATTACCGAGACCTGCATCAGGCTCTTCCTCGTAAAGTCTGCCGATCTTGATGCCCCAGTCCTTAAGGACGTCCTCAGCAACATCGTTCATACCGAGATTGTAAAGGCTTGTCTTAAGGGAACGACCCATCAGGAACTCCATAGAAAGATAGTATACCTGCTTCTTGCCCTTGGAGTTTACCTCACGCATGAAGTTATGGCGCTTTTCTTTAAGGTAATTTACAACGATGGACGATAACGCACGATAAAGCTGTGCGTCAGTTGCATTTTTGTAGTCTGTTCTGAAGTCGTACTCCAGGATCGCTTCAAGCTGTTTCTTCAGCTCTTCTTTTGTAAATGGTGATTTCATTTGTTCTGACCCCTTTCGTTTTTTGGATATAATTCTACCTTTGATAAATTAACACAAAAATAATTATACTCGTTTTTTCTGAAAAAAGCAAGTTTTTCAACGCATTACTGTTATTTAATCTAAAAAATATTTTTTTCCTTTCAGCATTTTGGACAATTTCTATACAAAAAAATGGGTAAAAGAGTACTAAAATCGACTTAATTCGGAAAATGTCGCACAAAAGCTCCCCCGATACACAAGGCTCGGGGGAGCTTACATTAAAAATTACTGCTTTCTCGCAATAGCATACTCATCGTCACTACTGTAATAAGGACAGTTGTAGTTAGTGCCTGTCATAAAGCGACACATCTCGTCCTCATCGAGATTGACAAGACATACCCAGCAGTCGCACTCCTCATCGTAAACATAGTTTACGCAGTCATCACAATTAGTCATTTTTCAACCTCTTTCCTATAAAAAACAAGTCCCACATAGCGCAGAAAATTTCCTTTCGTTAATAACACATTTCCTTGCCCCAGTATTCAAATATCGTAGCATAGTCTATTTTCTCGACGATACAGCTTTCAAGCAGTTCTACAAATTCGGAAATATTTTCACCCCTAATATCCATATCCTGCCCGATAGGGTCATGCTCTGCAACACAGCCAAGCCAACAGCTGCAGATGAGAATATCCGTTACCAATGCCCACATATTTGCTATTTCTTTTTGGATATCCTTGTAAAACGCATATTCCCATATAGCGTCCTCTCCAAGTACACCCTCATACATAACGCCCCAGTTATCCTGTTTCTTAACGTGGTAGGCTCTGCATACTTCAATCGCTTCGGACAACCGCTTGTACTGCTCGTCGGGTATCATGTCAGAATACATATCGGCTACCTTCTGTGCCAAATTCACTAATCTTAGCTCAATTGTATCTTCCATTGAAATTTCTCCTTTTTACAGCTTTACCCAGTTATCATAGGCAAACATTCCCTCTTCGGCAATCAGATTTTCTTTACCGCACTTTATAAATCTGTTTTCCATTGCGGTCGCTCTGCGGCAGTTTCTATCCATAAAGACGAAATCGACCTTTTCAAGCTTGGGAATTTCCATAAGAGTGTTTGCCGCCTCGGTTGCGGAGATTTTATCCGCACACAGCTTCAGATCAAGGTATTTTATTTCGGAGTATTTAAGGCTTTCAAGGGTTTCCAATTTATGCAGCTCGTACACCTTGAGCGAATAAATCTTCCCGAAATTAGGAAACGCCTTTACTCCCGACAGATTTTCAAGATATAAGCGTTCAAGATTTTCCGCCTTTTCTATAAAGCTCAAATCATCGATCCTCCGCATATTATGAAGCGCAAGGAATGTGAGCTTTGGGGTCATCAGTTTTGGCAAATCCGCGCAGTCAAACGCTTCAAGTTCAAGCTTCAGCGTGTCGAGATTTTGGAGCAATGTAATATTCTCAAAGCCTGTGAATTTTCCTGTAAGGTGCAGTCTTGTTACGTTCGGGAAATTCTTCAGCACCGACAAATCAACCTCGACCCACGCCCATATACAAAGGTTTGTGAGCGTATCATCGGTTACGTTCATAAATTCCTTTAGCTCTGCCTTTTTCGATATTGTATATTGTTTTAATTCCGACATTTTCCTCTCGCCTCTCACAATTTCAACGTTTATTCCTATATATCAGCTTTCTCCTCCTTGGGCTTGTCCGATATGGCTCTGAAAGCCTGCTCCAGCGTTCTTACGCCGATTATCTGTATGCCGTAATCCTCGTTTTTGCTGAGCGATGAAAAGCTCTGCTTCGGGATTATGCATTTTTCAAAGCCAAGCCTTGCGCCCTCTTTGACGCGCTCTCGCACATGGGAAACGCTGCGTATCTCGCCGCCAAGACCAACCTCACCGAATACCATGACCTTTTCGGGGATCACCTTATCGCACAATCCCGAGTACAGCGCCATCGCAACCGCAAGATCAGCCGCAGGCTCGTCAAGGCGCAGTCCTCCTACGATATTTACATACACATCAACGCCGCCGAAGAAAAAGCCTGTCCGCTTTTCAAGTACGGCGAGTATCATGTAAAGCCTGTTGTAATCAAATCCGTTCGCAACACGGCGCGGAGCGGAAAGGCTTGATTTTGTGACGAGCGCCTGTACCTCTGCAAGAATGGGACGCGTGCCCTCAACCGAGCAGATAACACAGCTTCCCGAAACAGAGGTCAGCCTGCCCGAAAGCATCATTTCCGAGGGATTTGTGACCTCTTTCAGCCCATCGTCGTCCATATTGAACACGCCTATCTCATTCGTCGAGCCAAAACGGTTTTTGAAAGCGCGCAGAATACGATAGGAAAGCTGCTTTTCGCCCTCAAAATACAGCACCGTATCAACGATATGCTCCATTATCTTCGGTCCTGCAATTCCGCCGTCCTTATTGACGTGGCTTACAATAAAAACAGGTATCTCCTCGCTCTTAGCCATGCGCATGAAAGCGTTTGTGCATTCGCGCACCTGCACTATGCTGCCTGCGGAAGATGTTATGGCATTTGAAGTTATCGTCTGTATCGAGTCGATGATAACGACCTCGGGCTTATTCTGCACCACCGCATGGATAATGCTCTCACAGTTGTTGTTTGAAGCCAAGAACAGGTTATCGCTTGCAACACCGAGTCTGTCCGCGCGAAGCTTTATCTGTCTTTCGCTCTCCTCGCCCGAAACGTACAGGATAGTATGCTCCCTGCCCATAAAGCCGCATATCTGAAGCAAAAGCGTTGATTTTCCGATACCGGGATCACCGCCGATAAGCACCAGCGAGCCCTTTACAAGTCCGCCGCCGAGAACTCTGTCAAGCTCAGAAATTCCTGTGCCGTAGCGCGTTTCGTCCTCGTAGCTTATTTCACCGATACGGCTGTATTTGAACTCGCCCACAGGCGCTGCGCTCTTTCCCACAAGCACCTCGGCAGGAGTAGCCTCCTCAATGCTGTTCCATGCGCCGCAGCCACCACAGCGACCATTCCATTTAGGGTATTCCTGACCGCACTCGCGGCAGATAAAAAGCTGTTTTTGCTTAGCCAATTTTTACGTCCTCCGTATTCTATGCCTCAAACGTCACCGTCAGTTCGTCTGTATCCTCTGTGGTTGCGTCTATAAATTCAAGCAGTCCGCTGTAAATAGTAAATGCGACCTGCTGCTGATATTCTGTCGTAGCGAGCTTTGCTTCCTCCTCGGGATTTGACAGAAATCCGCATTCTATCATCAGAGATGGATTTGGGTTTGATTTCAGCAGATAAAGCTCATCTCCTGAAAGCTTTATCTCGCGGTCGTTGCCCTGCTGAAGCGAAGCAAAGCGGTTCTGCATTATCTGCGCAAGCGTTCTGTTATCGGGATTGTTGTTATTGTAGAACATCTGTCCGCCGAAATACTGCGGATCGGTATAATTATTCTGATGTATGCAAAGGAATATGCTGTCAGGATAGCTCTGTACAATCTCAAGCCTATTATCCATGTCAGACAGCTTTTGGTTGCGTATACCCTCAACGCCTGCGTCATAGATGGAGATATCCTCGTCGCGCGTGAGCACCACATTGAAGCCCGACAGCTCCAGCATATCGCGCAAATGCAATGCCACCGACAGGTTCACGTCCTTTTCAAGCGTTCCGTTGACACCTACAGCCCCGCTGTCGAGACCTCCATGACCGGCATCAACAACAATGACAGGGCGCTCGTCCGCCGAAGCCGACGCAGGAACGACATCATCTGTTACCCTGGCACACACTGCCAGCAGCGCGAAGCAGCCCAGCATACCCAGTGTGATCTTTATTGATCTTTTATTAAGCTTCATATATCATACCTCCGAGAAAAATCTCTTTGTCCATTGTATATGAAGCTGTCCGATCAAATATTACTTATTTGATCAAGGCTCCTTCCAAAAGCCGCCTGTATGGAAATTTTCATTTCCGAGAGGCTTCGCGGCAAGACGGAACAGCACACAGCCATCAGGACATACAATGGTCTTTGCGTACTTTTCATCACCGCCGAGATTGCGCAGGTCGCCTCCGCTGCGCACGGCGTCCATCAGCGGAAACAACTGCGACATCATCTTGCCGCAAATACCGTAGCCCTGCTGATTTACGGGACAGCCGTAGGTACAGGTGTATCTATCGCCTATCTCCTCACCGTTCCTGCAATAGCTCTCAGTATGATCGCCGCGCAGATAACCTATAACTTCGATGGTAAACTCATATTCCTCATCGTACCATTTTTTCACACTGTCACCCCATAACTTTAGTCATTTCTTAATTACAAGTATACCATTTTATACCGTTTTCGTCAACAATATAATTGACTTTTTGCGGGAGTAATGCTATAATTGAATCAGTATATGGAATTTTAACCGACAGGAGGTCTTTATTATGTCCTTTTTACCTGTAAATCCTTTCGATGATGCAGAGGAGATAGCAAAAAAGTCAATGGTGCTGTTCTTTCTCATAGACTGCTCAGGCAGCATGGGAGGCAGTAAGATAGGCACAGTAAACTCCGTTATGGAGGAGCTTATACCCGAGATACGCGGCATCGGCGGCGCCGACGCTGATATCAAGCTTGCTGTTCTGAAATTTTCAGGCGGAAGCGAATGGATGTATAACGAGCCTGTTTCAGTAAACGAGTTTCAGTGGAAGCCGCTGGACGCCGAAAACGTGACAGACCTCGGCAGCGCTTTCTCTGCGCTTGCAGGAAAGCTCTCCAGAAACGAATTTATGAAGTCGCCCTCGCTGTCCTTTGCGCCTGTAATGATACTTATGTCTGACGGCTACCCCACCGACAACTTTGAAAAGGGTCTTGCAGAGCTTGCGGTAAACAAGTGGTATGCAAACGGAATCAAGGCAGCCGTAGCAATAGGCGAGGACGCTGACCTTGAGATACTCCAGCGCTTTACAGGAAGCCCCGACACTGTTGTAACAGCCCATAACGGCGAGGCTCTCGCAAAGCTTATTAAATTTGTTGCAGTCACATCTTCGCAGATAGGCAGCCGCAGCGTCCGCCTTGCCGAAAATGAGGAGGATCCCCGCACAAAGCAGCAGTCTGCCGCTGAGCAGATCCGCGAATTTGCCGAGAGTGACGAGATCACCGCAGATATCGAGGCCGGCTGGTAATGTTTTTTAAAGGCTATGCCGTTTCTGTACGAGGCGCTTCGCACGAGGTCGCAGGCGAGCCTTGTCAGGACTCGGCAAGAACACACATCACGCGCGATATAGCGATCGCCGCGCTTTCTGACGGTCACGGAAGCGAAAAGCACTTCCGCAGCCACACAGGAAGCGATATCGCGACCCGTATAGCAATACGCTCGATACTTGAGTTTGCCCAGCGCAACGGCGGACTTGACAAGATATTCAGGGACGACCCTCACAATGCTGCAAGGCGTATTGCCGCTAATATAATCTGCGGCTGGAACGAGGAGATAGACTTGCACATCAAGGCGGAGCCTTTTACCAAGGCGGAGCAGGGGATCATCTCAAAGTACAGCAATATCCCCTTTGAATCCATCTACGGCGCGACGCTTATTCTTGCCGCCACCTCGGGCAAAGGTCTTTTCGGGCTTCAGATAGGCGACGGCAGCTTCCTCGCAACACGTCGGGGCAAGATATACTCCCTTATGCCCGAGGACGACAGACTGGTGGGAAATCTCACCACCTCGCTTTGCGATAACGACGCAATAAACAGCTTCCGCTGGTTCTATCAGCCCGGCAGCTTCTCCAGCATCGTTCTTTCAAGCGACGGACTGATAAACTCCTTTAAGAGCCGCGCGGATTTCTTAAGCTTCAGTGAAAGGATACCCGTAGCTATCGGCGCAAAAAAAACACGGGAGCTTGAAGCTCACCTCAAAGAGCGCTCCTGCGGCGGCAGCAGAGATGACATCTCGATAGCTGCCCTGAAAAACAACTTTTTTTACAACTATTGACTTTTTCGACAAAATATTATATAATTATATCAATACCCTTTTGACAAAACCTTGACAATAAAAAAACAGGGGGAACCATAATGGCAGAACGTAATAAACTGCTTATTGTTGACGATTTTGAGTTTAATCGCCTTATGCTCAGCGACACTTTCAGCGATAGGAATGTGATAGAGGCTGAAAACGGCGAAGTAGCTATCGAGATGTACGAAAAGCACAAGGACGAGCTTTGCGCTGTGCTTCTGGATATCATGATGCCCGTAATGGACGGGTTTGGTGTACTTGAATATTTTGTTGAACACAAGTATATAGATGATATTCCTGTATTTATTATAAGTGCAGATACCTCGGACAAATCGCTGTCGCGTGCATACGATCTCGGTGCTGCCGATGTTATCGCAAAGCCCTTCAACATCAGATTTGTGCGCAGACGTATCAACAATATCATTGAACTGTATGACCAGCGCAGAGAGCTTCGTTCGATGGTAGACGCTCAGAACAAAAAACTCGAAGATGCAACAGCCAAGTAAAAATAAGCAAAATTAACCAAAAACCACGGCTCATATAGCCGTGGTTTTGTTTTTTTGCGAGATTTTGCAAGATTTTTTAAAAACGCTTGCAAAACCGGCGGCGCTATGTTATAATGAAACACGTGAGAATATAATGATAATAAAAGCATATAACATAATGCAAAGAATAATTTCTGCATAAATCACAAAAATCAAATTCATAAATATAAAAGGGGTATTGATTATGTTGTACACACAGATGAACAAGGAGCAGCTCATCGCTGAAAAGGACGCCCTTCTCAAGCAGTATGAGGAATTTAAGGCAAAGGGACTTAAGCTGGATATGTCACGCGGAAAGCCTGCTCCCGAGCAGCTTGACCTGTCTATTGATATGCTGCTGCACTGCCTTGACGGCGATTATAAGTCCTCCAACGGTATCGACTGCCGTAACTACGGTATCCTTGACGGTATCCCCGAGGCTAAGAAGCTGTTTGAGGAAATGCTTCAGATAGGCGATGACGAGATCATCGTCGGCGGTAACTCCTCTCTGCAGCTTATGTACGATACGATAATCCGCGCACTGCATTTCGGCGTTTACGGCGGAGAAAAGCCCTGGGGCAATTGCAACAAGGTGAAGTTCCTCTGTCCCGTTCCCGGCTATGACAGACACTTCGCTATCTGCGAGTCCCTCGGCATCGAAATGATCCCCGTACAGTACAAGGCTGATGGTCCCGATATGGACGTTGTTGAGAAGCTGGTTGCACAGGACGAGGAGATCAAGGGTATCTGGTGCGTTCCGATGTACTCCAACCCCACAGGCATCACCTACTCCGACGAGGTCGTAAAACGCTTCGCAGCGCTTAAGCCCGCAGCCAAGGATTTCCGTATCTTCTGGGATAACGCTTACTGCGTACACCACCTGTCCGATGACCACGATACACTGCTGAACATCATTGAGGAGTGCAAGAAGGCAGGCAATCCCGATATGGTATTCCAGTTTACTTCCACCTCCAAGATATCCTTCCCCGGCGGCGGTCTTGCCGTTATCACAGCAAGCAAGAACAACATCGACTTCATCAAAAATCAGATGACTGTTCAGACCATCGGCTTCGATAAGCTCAATCAACTGCGTCACTGCAAGTATTTCAAGAACTTCGACGGTATCAAGGCGCACATGAAGAAGCACGCTGCTATTATCCAGCCCAAATTCAGCGTTGTGCTGTATATGCTCAATAAGGAGATCTCTCCCCTCGGCATCGGTAGCTGGGTATCTCCCAAGGGCGGCTACTTCGTATCCTTTGACGCTATGGAGGGCTGCGCTAAACGCATCGTTTCCCTCGCAGCCGAGGCAGGCGTTGTTATGACAGGCGCAGGCGCTACCTACCCCTACGGCAACGACCCTAAGGACAGCAATATCAGAATTGCTCCCACCTTCCCCAGCGTTTCCGAGCTTCGTCAGGCTATGGAGATATTCTGCGTATGCGTTAAGCTGGCGAGCGTTGAAAAATTACTGGCTGAGTAATGCTGTCGATAAGCCTACATCTGCTGCGTCAATCGCACAACGGCAGGCACAAAGCCTAGCCGTTATACGATTTCCTTGCATCTGCAGACTTCTCAACAGCATTTAATATGAAATAATGTGTGTAGAACAAAAGATAGATACAGAGGGCGGATATTTCCGCCCTTTTCGTTTGTTGACATTTCAATTGATAGTTGATATAATATAATTAGATTTTAAAATCAAGGAGGATATTTATGGCACTCACTTATCTTGAACAGGATTCACAGCGCGCGAACAAGAAAAAAATCAAGATGTTCACAGCGGCACTGGTATTCTTTATTGTAGTCGCAGGCGGTCTGTGCTTTGCATTGAAGGATTCGTTCAACATGCAGGACGAGAAAGATCAGAAAATGCTGTATCTGCTGATAGGCCTTGCGGCGCTAATGCTGTTTTTTGTGATAGTTGGTCTGATAGGCTCGATAAGGATAGCAAAGAACGGCAAGAACCTGATACTCCCCTTTGACGGCGAGAGCAAGGAGGCAGTGGCTAAAAGGATAGATCAGGAGGCTGCCGAGGGGCAGCTGCTGGTTGACGAATACATGGGAGATTTCTCAAACGGCGGAAAGCCCAGCGGCGAAAAGGTAACGCTTACCCCCACATACCTGCTGCTGAACAACGGTCTTGGCAAGATCAAGGTAATTCCGCGCAGCAAGATATACTGGCTGTGTGCACAGGTAGGAATCAAGGGACGCTCCTCATTTGTCGTACGCCTGCTGGTATTCACCGAAACCAAGACATTCTATCTCGACGGAGTAGATGTGCCGCATGTTGAGGCTATCGCAGAAAAGCTTTATCAGCATATTCCCAATATTTTCAGCGGCATCGACCCGTTCCCGTTCTCCTATGAGATGGAAGAGCTGTTCGCAAAGGATCGTGCGGGATTTGTGCGGCTGTGCGAGAGCGAAAAGAACAAGGCTCACGCCGAAGAAACTGAATAATTTAAGGGCGGATATTTCCGCCCTTTTCGTTTGTTGACATTTTTCTTTAGTGTTGCTATAATAAATATGTGAGGTGAGCACAAATGATCGAATTCGGAACAAATGACAAAACAAATGGTTATGTGTTTTTGCTCAAAACCGAAGAAACCGAAAACAATTGCATAAAATTCACTGTTGCACTGTCACGAATTGATGAAAAAACAGCAGATACAGCAAACGATATTCCTGCGGTTCAAACTCTCATTGAAAAATCTGCGCCGCTACGACCCGACGCGAATGAAATATATGAAATAATCTTCGATAATTATATCATTCATCAGACCAGAAACGAATCATTTTGTTCATGGGACGATTACGAAATAAGAGAAGGCACAAATTTTATTATATTCACAAAATCAAGGTTGTTAGACACTTTACCTCAGCTGATTGATTGCGAACTTACAAATATCGTATTTTCTCCCAATAAAGCAAAGCATTATGGTATTTACTGTCTTGATCATATAATTGATATCATCTCATGCTATGAGCCAACAATAGTAAAATTGAACAACTTCGGAGGTACACCATGACACTTATCCTAGTAGCTGACAACGACTGGGCTATCGGCAGAAACGGCAACCTGCTCGCGCGTCTGCCTGCAGATATGAAGCGTTTTCGCGAGATAACAACAGGGCATACTGTTGTTATGGGACGCAAGACCTACGAAAGCTTCCCGAAGCGACCTCTCCCCGACCGCGTGAACTGCGTTATCTCGCGCTCCGAAAAAGCGATAGAGGGCGCGGAGGTATTCGGCTCTATCGAGGAATTCCTCGAATACGCAAAGGGCGTGCAGGACGAGATATTCGTAATTGGCGGCGGCGAGATATACCGACAGATGCTCCCCTACTGCGACAAGGCGTACATCACGCGAGTTTATGAGAGCTTCGGTGGAGATACGTTCTTCACCGATATCGACGCTCTGCCCGAGTGGGAGGCTGTCGAGGCTTCCGACCTTATCGAAACAAATGGCTACAATATCCGCTTCATCAACTACGTGAGAAAGGACTGAACGTGACCAAGGAGCAATACATAAAGCACTGCCGCGGTATGCTTGGCGCAGAGGTAGACCAGCCGTTCGAGGAGGATTTCAATACCTATGTAGCGCGGCATTACGACAGCCGCAAGTGGTTTGCGCTGATATTTGATGTAAAGGGCAGACCTGCGGTAAACCTCAAATGCGACCCCATGGAGGCGGACTTCCTGCGCCGCGTATACGAGGGTATTACAGAGGGCTACCACATGAACAAAACTCACTGGAATACCGTATATTTCGACTCGGACGTACCCGATGATGAATTTATCCGCATGACCGAGATAAGCTTCAACCTCACAAGAAAGAAAAGGAAATAAAAAAATGCCGTTTTCACAGCAATCAATAGACTTCTTATTTGAAAACCGTCTGCACGACAGCAAGGCATGGTTTACCGAACACAAGTCCGACTACGAGGCGCTTGTAAAGCAGCCCATGGCTCAGCTTGTGCTTGACCTTGCGCCGACTATGATGAAGATAGATAAGTACATCATCTGCGACCCGAAGAAGATATCCCGTATCTACCGCGATGCAAGAATGCACCCCGACTCCATCTTCCGCGACCATATCTGGTACAGCTTCGGCAGACCGCGTGACTCGCGCAACCCTGCGCCCGAGTTCTATTTCTGCATAGGCGCTTCGGGAATGGAATTCGGCTGCGGCTATTACTGCGCGCGTCCTGCCGTTATGGAGGCAGCAAGACAGCTTATCCTCGCGGACGATGATACTTTCAAAGCTGCTTTTATGGCAGTGAAGAAGCAGAAGAGCTTCGCGCTTTACGGCGAGCCATACAAGCGCGACCGCTACCCCGACCAGCCGCGTGAAAAGGCTGACTGGCTCAACCGCCGCAGTCTCGGACTTTCGGGCGAGATCACCGACCCCGATATAATGTTCACTGATAAGCTTTCTAAGCATATCGCAAGGGAATTTAAGAAGATCGCGCCCGTGTACGATCTCTACATGAAAGCCGAACAGCTTGCAAACGAAAAGGAATAAAACGTAGGGGCACGACGCGTCGTGCCCCTACAATATTTTATTTATCTCCTGTGGACTCTCTCAGTATAAGCGAGTGCGGCAGCTTATAAACTCCCATATCGGGAATCTCTGCCTTCATGTTGTTGATAAGCTTTTCGATAACGGTCTTTCCTTGCAGATAACACGGCTGCTCAACTGTGGACAGGCGCGGAATGAACATCTGCGAGAGCTGGATATTGTCAAAGCCGAAGAACAGCACTTCCTTGCCCACTTCGATACCGTTTCTGACAGCGTAGGTCATAGCGCCTACCGAGATTATATCCGAAATGGCGAATATCGCGTCAGGCTTATTGTCAAGGCTCATGAGGTACTCACAGCCCTTGAAGCCGTCATCTACATCATAGCCGCCAAAGTACACAAGCTGCTCGTCGTAAGCAATTCCTGCGTCTGCAAGCGCTCTGCGATAGCCGTTCTCGCGGTCGATAGAGGACTGTGTGCGCTCCTTGGTGGTGATAAGACCGATGCGCTTTCTGCCCTTGCCGATAAGCAGCTTTGTCGCGTCAAAGCCGGCCTGCTCATTGTCAACCGTAACGCAGAGTATCTCGCAGTTTTCAAGGCGCTCAAGGCACATCGCGAGGTGGTATTTCTTCGCAAGCTGTGTGATAGTAGCCGCGTCAAGCTTCGGAGCAAGCAGCACCGCGCCGTCAACTGCCTTGGAGAACAGCATATTAAGCAGGTGCATCTCATGGTCGGGGTCGTTTCTTGTGGTAGCTATCAGCACATCGTAGCCCTGCTGATAAGCCGCGTCCTGCATACCGCGCAGCACCTCGGAATAGAAGCTCTGCTCGGTAGAAGCGATTATCGCAAGGATACGCTTTGTTTCGCTCTTTCTGAGGTCGCGTCCGAGAAAGTTGGGGCTGTAGCCAAGCTCCTCAACGGCGCGGTTTACCGCCTGCACCGCCTCATCTGAAACATTTGTTTTCTTGTTGAGCACGCGCGAAACGGTGGCAACCGAAACATTGGCAGCCTTAGCGACATCTTTAATTGTGATATTCAAAACGCTCACCTCATTGCATTGTTATATATTTATATAATACAACAAAAGTAAAACGTTTTCAATTGGCAATTTGCACAAAACTTTGTGTAACAATCTGTTTTCTGTTGCAAAGCATGGGAATTTGAGGTAAAATAAAGCTATAAAATTCTCAAAGGAGCCCCACCCATGCCCCCACAAAACTACCAGAAACAGCTTGATACGCTCATATCGCAGCTTGACGGCAGAACGCCTCGGCTGCTTCTCCATAGCTGCTGTGCGCCCTGCAGCAGCTACTGCATAGAATACCTCTCGCAGTATTTCTCTATCACGATACTCTACTATAACCCCAACATCTCCCCCGAGGAGGAGTTTTTTAAGCGCGCCGAGGAGCAGAAAAGGCTGGTATCGCAGATGCCGCTTAAAAATCCCGTAAGCGTTGTGGTGGACAGCTATGACCCCACCGAGTTCTACTCCGCCGTCAAGGGCTATGAGCATATCCCCGAGGGTGGCGAGCGCTGTTTTATCTGCTACCGCCTGCGGCTTGAACGCGCGGCGAAGTACGCGGTAGAGCACGGCTTTGACTACTTCTGCTCCACACTATCCATAAGTCCGCTCAAAAACGCCGCAAAGCTGAATGAGATAGGCTCGGAGCTGTCCGAGATATACAAGACGCCGCACCTCCCGTCCGACTTCAAAAAGCGCGGCGGCTATCTGCGCTCGACAGAGCTTTCCAAGGAATACGGGCTGTATCGGCAGAACTACTGCGGCTGTGTGTTCTCTAAAAAAGAGGCTGAGCAGCGAAACAAAACCGAATAAAGCAATGCGCCCCGTCCCCTCGCGAGAACGGAGCGCATTTTTAGTGCCCGATTTAAGGTCGTTGTGTGCCAAGCTTGATAAAGTTGTATTCCCTCGCAATAGCGTCCCATGTAGGCGCTCCGACAACTCCCGTAACGTCCAGCCCGAAAAGCTCCTGAAAACGGCGGACGGCATTCTCGGTCTGCGCGTCAAATACGCCTGTGACCTGCACTTCGGGAATATCGCGGTAGTTCGCTCCGATAACGCGCAGATAGGTCTGAAGCTCCCGCACATCGTCATTTGCAAGCCCCGGGGTGAGGTTATAACCAGGGTATAATCCTGCTGCGCCCTGCTCGTAGCCTGAGGGAAGCCCTGCGAGGATATCGTCATATATCTGCTGGATAAGCTGCCATGTGCGGAAATCCACGATACCGTCGGGGGCAAACCCGTAAAATTCCTCAAAAGCGCGCACCTGCGCCTCGGTCGCAGAGTCGAAAACTCCGTCCGCTGTGACAGAGGGTATGGAGGGGTTGAAAAACGCGATGACATTGAGATAATACTGCAGCGAACGCACAGGCTGACCATAATCACCTGCACTGAGCTGCTCGGGGAAGGTCTGCTCGACCTCAGACGGACGCAGCCCCTCGCTCGTAAGCTCTGCAAGGTCTTTTACAGCGGTGTAGATGTACTTAAGCTGATACCATGTTGCCTTGTTCACAACGCCTGTCTGCGGAAGCCCGAAAACTCCCTGAAAGACGCGTACCGCTTCGGCGGTGCTTTCACCATAAATGCCGTTTGCAGGGATTATCTTCGGGATAGCGGGATAATTGTTGCCGATACGGTTAAGCTCCACCTGAATAGTGCGCACCTCATTGCCCGACGAGCCAAAGCCGAAAGGCGTTCCCGGGTAAGACGGAATATACGGTGCTACAGGCGCGTTTCGGACGATATTTACATCATCGCCGTAATAATACTGCAATATTTCATACGGTGTATAGCCCTGATTGGCAAGCGATACCGTACCCCACTGCGAAAGCCCTGCACAGGTCACAGTAGTACCGTTGCAAAACTGTGTGAACAGAGGTTCTACGCTGCCCTGTCGTACAACATAATTATTGAATACCTCGTCAACTATCCTGCTGATATTTTCAAACACCTCGCGCCTGTTTACGAACGCCTGATCGTACTGTGTGGAGCTGGTTATATCAAAATCATAGCCGCGGCTTCTGTACCACTCGGTAAAAACACGGTTGAGCGCAAAGGTTATCTGCGCATAGATATTTGCGCGAAGCGATGCTTCGGGCCATGTAGGGTATATTTCGCTTGAGGCGACATTCTTGATGTAATCGGGAAATGACAGCGTTACATTCTGTGCCGCCGAATCGGGAGTGCCGAGGTGTACTGTTATCGTTTCGGGTATGGTAGGGACTTCATATCGAGGCATTACGCACCTCCGTTGAGCTGCGGCTCGGTGTTGTCTATCACCTCAGGCGGCTGACCAAACGACGGCACAAGCGCTATGCGCTGTACTGACTGCACACCGTCAAATACAGGCATACTGCGAATGAGCACCTCATCATAGCCTGCCGCATTTACCTGTGCGTCATAGGTAGCGTAGGGTGTGATCGGACTGTCAGGGGACTCGGAAAGCTCTTTCGGCGGCGCGGGCAGCGAGATTATCGGACTAAGTCCGCTCTCATCGGTAGTAAGTGTGTAGAAGATATGGCGCTTGCCGCCGATCTCGCGCGATACTACTATTCTTGCACCCTTTACAGGCAGCGCACCTCTTGCAGTGTAGGTTCGGAAGCGTGCTGTTCCGCGGCGGTTGTTTACATCTGTAAACTCCTGCAGCGACCCGTATTCACGCTCAGGCGGTGCAAGCGGAACCGTTCCCTGCTGCTGAAGCGGCTGTATATCCTCGGGAGAGTTCACGGTTTCTTCCTGCTCCTCAAAATCACGTCTTCCGAGCTGTTCATCAGGACTTTCTCCGCTCTCGGGCATATCATCAAGCTCCTCCGCAGCCTCGGGGGTTACGGTGCTGACGCCATTGTCCTCGGACAGCTCACCGAAAACATCGTCAAACGCGCTGACAACATCATCAGCTCCATAAGATATGACCTGCGGACGGCGCGGCTCTTCCTCGCGTGCCATAGGCAATATATCTTCATGCGTTTCTTCTGAAGGCTCATCTGACATCTCAGGAAATTCAAGTGATGGTTTTGGTGGCTCCCGTACAGCCCTTTTGCTGTATTCCATCAGCTCACGCTTGTATCTCTCTACCAATTGCTTCATATCATTCATGGCATATCTCCTTTTACAGCACAAGCCAAAAGGCTTGCATTCTCCTTAGAATATATGCCGCTTAATATGCTATTATGACGCAAAAAAGCTCCGACCGAAGTCGGAGCTTTATGTTTTAAGATTGCATGCCGTTCTCCAAATCATAGCTTTGGACGGCATTGAGGACCTTGAAATATATGTCTGCTGCTTACGCAGCCGTCGGATATGCCGACTTATGGCAACTTGCCGCCATGACATATATTATCAGGAGAAACGCTTCTCGTACATATAGTCGTTGATATCCTTAACAACAAAGGCAATGATGATGCCTGCGCAGGCGATCAGCGACAGGATAAACAGTACGCCGGTGATGATGTAATTGTAACCCATGTACCTTGTACCCTCGGCAGCCATAGCAGCAACCTTTGCGGATCTCTGTCCGAATACAGAGAACAGGCTGATGAAGTTGTTGGATACAACAATCAGATACAGACCGAGTGTGCCAAACTTTGTGAAGCTGTAACCGCCAAGCATAGACAGAGCAAGGAACAGTGTGATTCCGCCGTAAAGGAAGAAATACATATAGTCCATAGCGCCTACTGTATAGCCTGCATAAAGCTCCTTGTGCCAGATAGTAACAGCAGCCATTGTGAGAATGAAGCTGAGCAGGATAGAGCCTGCGGAAAGCAGCAGTCCGATAGAAGCCTTCTTGTTCTCAGGAGTGATCTTTACAACGATCTTCTTAGCGATCTTCTTGAAGCTCAGGAATGTAACTATAGCAGCCGCGAGGAACGCAAGCGCCAGTGTGATAGTAGCGACCCACCATGCAGATGTCAGACCGTTGCCGCCCTCAATAAAGCTTACAGCAGCGTCCCAGTACTCGTTTGTTGTGTCGCCTGCACTATATATTCTCTTGTAAGGCATATATGTTCTGAATACCCAGATAACTCTGAATATGATAGCAAGCAGATTAGAGATCGTGATCGCGCCGCCGAAGGAAGCAAAGTAGAACATTCCCCAGTCAGCCTCACGAACATAGGTGATAGCAGCTACAAGTGCTATACTCAGCAGAATTACAAGTGTGTAGCCCTGACCCATTGCCGTGTTGCCGGTCCAGCCCATGTAAAGAGACCAGTAGTTGCCGTAAGCGTTCATAGCAAACTTTGTGAACAGCATACCCAGTGCGAATATTCCGTAAAGGATAAAGCCGAATTTCATGCGCTTGCTCATAGCAGTCGTCTGCTCGGGTGTGTACAGCATATCATCAGCGTATTCATCATTGTTGATAAGAACAAAGAACAGGCAAAGTGCTATGCATACAAGAGAATCGATAAGACCGAAGAACATCGTATCTCTGCGCATATTTGTAAAGGGGATCAGAATGGTGCAAAGACCGATAACGTGCTTTGCGCCGAACACTGCCGTCAGATAGCTCTTTGCAAAGGAAAAGCCCTTATACATACAAACAGCAAGAGCCAATGTTATACCTGTCATGATCAGATAGATTATAATAACATTGGAGATGGCGTCCCACAAAGAAAGGATAACCTGGAAATTAGCAATCTCCGCCTTGGAAGCAAGAGTCTTGCCGAACAGAGAAACCATACAGGTGATGCCCTGCGCATTATACTCTGCACATGTCTGATAAACAGGTGTTATGTAGAGCGGGCCGAATACAAAGAAATAAGCCAAAACAGCCTCGATCACGGCAAATCCGCCAACAATAAGACCTACCATCTTATTTGTAAGACCAAATCTGCCGGAATTCTGCATACTCATCGTAGATGTCATTAAGCAGTCCTCCTAATAATGCATGGCGCGTTATGCTTGACCATGCACAAATCGCCAATATATACTTCACACTAAATTATATCATAAGTAATCGTTTTTTTCAAGACGAAACCGCCAAAATACTTCATGCGGTTTTGTACAAATTTAACGCGCGATATTTGTGCAAATAGTACCTTGACAACGCCCGCCGCGTCAATAGGAAAGATGAGTCGTATATGAAAATCTCACCTCATCGCCGTCCGATAATTTATATTCCGATGAAGCCGCAGACGGCTTTTCGCCGTTTACGTAATAAAGCCAGCCGCTCTCGCTGCCGTAATCGAATTCATAAAGCAAGCCGATACCCGAAACATACGTTCCCATAACGGAAAATGTGTGATCTACCGAAATCTTCTGTTGCTTTGCCGCCGAAACAAGTGCATCAAACGCTGTCGAGCCTTCCTGCATCTTAATTTCAACAGGCGCTATAACATAGCCGTCTTGGGGGATCGCGATATCAGGCAGTGTTTCAGCATATTCCAACACTTCTGTGCATTCGACAAGCACGGTTACAGTCAGTCCTTGCGCAGTACCGCTTTCGGAATAATACTCCTCAGGGGTCTTGATATCCAACACAAAAAGAACTGCCGCAAGAGCAAGCATTACAGCGCCCGATACAATGAAAAAAGTTCGCTTTCTGCCGCTCAGCAGCCATACCGCGATAAGCACCGCACCAAACGCAGCACAAGCAATGACCGATATAACTCGTATATCATTGCCCGAGATCGCTGCTTCGGTTTCCTGTGTTTCTGCTTCCAAAGTCAGCACATTATCTGTCGTTTGATTTTCCTCAAGGCTTCTGTCAGAAGCGCAAAAAAGGCTTTCCCCGCGCTTCGTCAGCTCCAGTGCCGTCAATGCCTGTAGGCTCTGAACTGTAGAAATACCGCTTGCTTCGCTGCCGATGTGCGAAAATCCGCCGTCAGCTTTACGATACTCCATCAGCGCAGAAACCGCCTTAGCCACCCTGCTGTCGCTTTCGTCATATCCCAGCGCGCAGAATGCTATAATAGCCTGTGCCGAGCTTTCGCAATTCTCTATGCCCATGCTCATAAAGCCGCCGTTTTCAAGCTGTAAGTCAGACAAGCACTGCTCCGCTTTTGCCAGCACCTCTGCTATCACCTTATCCTCACGCAAAGGCGAAAGAGCATATATCGCAGCCGCAGTGATATCGGTATCAGCAGCGCTGCCATTAAGCGCAAATCCGCCGTCAGTAAGCTGCTTTGAGATGATGTATTCAGCAAATGAAGCCTTGGTATTCAGCGTGTTTTCAGGCTGCGGAATATCGCAGCAGTTTGCCGCTATAAGCGCCCATATATAGGCATTGAAGCCCTGCCTGTCAAGCTTATCATTGTTGTAGACAGCCGCGTTTATAAGCTCCTCACTGCACATTCCCGCCGCTGAAAGAATTATCGCCGCGCGCTGAAGCTCGGTAGGCTTTACAAAGCCGTCAGAAGCCATAAGCTCCTCTGCCGAAGCGCGCACCCGTTCAAGATACTCCTCCGCGCCGACTGTGCCGTAAAGCCTTATGCGGCAGTATGCCGCCCAATCGTTCTCACCGTATTCCAGTTCGTCATAAAAGCCGCCCTCAGGCGCGAAATATCCGAAAACGCTGTCTATATCGCCGCTTTGCGCAAAAGCGGGAAATGCGGTCTGCACCGCTAATATCAATACCATACAGACCGCCGCAATGATTTTTCTTACCCTTGTCATCTTTTCTTGGAAAGCAGCATAGCAGCTCCTGCTGCAAGTGCCGCGCCTATAACTGCCGCAATGCCCTCTGCGCCTGTTTCGGGCGAGGTCTTGCCGCCCTCGGGAGCGTCGGTGCTGTCGGCAACAGAGGAAAGCGCCGCATAAGCTGCGTCTATCTCGCCCTGTGTTGCGCCGAATGTACCAAGCACCTCAATAGCCGCTGCATATTCGGGGGTGCTGCTGTCGGATACAGCAGCAAGCTTCGCAAGCTCAGCGGTATTTACCGCCTCAACGAGTGCAGGCAAGCCTCCCCACGAGGAATTGTCCACGCCAAGGTCACAGCCGTAGCCGTATACGGTAAAGCGGTACTGGAAAACATCTCCGTCTGTGGGAACGTAGTCGGATATCCCTACCAAAGCGTATTCGCCATTAAGGAACCAGCTCCAGCCCGACTCCGCTGTGTAGTCGTAAGACGAAAGCCAGCCCTCTGCATTTCTGCCGAACATCTGAGGGCACGCCTCCGCGATAGCAGCAGGTATCTCTGCGCCCGTGTCGGTATCTGCAAAGCCCTCGATGTAAGCGCCCCAATCGCCGTCAACAGCATTTACATCAGCCGCTCTTTTAACGATGTCAATGCCTGTATCGCCCTCATAAAAAGGAACAGCTTTCGGCTCGCACACTAGCCCCTGACCGATAGTCGCCTTGTCCGCGTAAAAGGTCACATAGCCCTGCGGTGCTTCGTCCGCAAAGGCAGTCGCCGACAGTGCGCACACAGCCGACGCTGACAGCAGTGCTGCCAAAATTCTTGTTTTCTTCATTTTTTGATCCTCCGTCAAAATTTTATTAACTCATTCCCAGTGGCAGGTCTTCCGGCTTGGAATCATTGAGCCTGACCGCTATGCGGGCATGCTCTTTCACGCTCTGCCGAGCCTTCCCCGAGGTATCCCTCCAGTGACCCGACGTTTCCGTCTGTGACAGCAGCGCAGCTTCCTCACGGCAGCGGGGACTGCTGCGGAATTACACCGCATTCCGTTTTGCCGCCTGTTTCAGAGCCATTGTTATTATACTCTTTTCGGGGTGGGTTGTCAATAAAAAGTCCTCATAAATGAAGATAAACCACAAAACAAAGCCTGACAGGTACGTTGTCCTCTCAGGCTTTTCATCTCTATAACAAATACTCTTTTATATCCGCCGCAAACTGATTTCCGCAGCGGGCAAGCTCTCCCAGTACGCGGTCTATACCCTTTTCGCTTTCATGCCAATTGTCCTTTGTGATATTATAGCAATGCACGGGACACACTATCATTTTCACATCGGGGAACGCCATCTGATACAGCATAAGACAGCGGCGTGCATGAAACGCTTTGCAGACTATCATTGCGGTCTTTATCTCAATCCCCGCTTCGTCAGCAGCCTTTCGCGAGAGGAAAGCGTTGTCGCGTGTATGCCCCGACTTGTCCTCGCCGATCATCGCGGACGCAGGCACGCCGTTTTTGAGCAGCACATCTGTAAAGAACTCGCAGTCCGACTTATAATCGCCATCATATATATCAGCCTTTGAGCGGACACCCTGCCATTTTCCCAATTTAACACTGACACCGCCCGAGGGTATCAGCCATTGAGCATACCCCTTGTGATACAGCTCCGCGGCATATTCGGGCTGCTGAGGGTGTGAGCCTCCGGGCAGAAATATCGCATCGACCTTTTGCGGCACATCGGATACGAATATATAATCTGAAATATCAGTTATGATCCTGTTCGTCATAAGCATACTCCTAAACGCTTAACTACCAGACCTGAAATTCTGCTAAAAGCGCCTCCAATTGTATCACTCTGACCTTCGCTCTGTCCGCGGTCGTTCCTGCCAAGCCAACGAAATACTCTGCGCACTCATGCACCGTTAGGTCTTTCAGCACAGTCGTATCTACGCCGCAGATAACTGTTGTAAGCCCGATGCCTGTGCGCTTCAGAAAAGCTTCCTTCTGCACCCACATGCGCAGGAAATCCTCGTCGGAATTAAGCTGAGCCAGCTCGTTTTTGCTTAGCGTGCGCTCTTTAAGCTTCTCACTTATTCGGCGATCCCTTCGCTCGATATCAACGCCGATCTCCGTTTCGCTGTCAGAGATAGCAACGCACACTGCGCCCCTCGTGTGAGAAACAGAGAACTGCGCTCCGCCGCCCTTTATATAAGGCTTGCCATGCGCGCCTTTCTCGAACACCACCTTTTTATGCGGTATTCCGAGGCGCTTTGAAAGCTCGCTTCTGAGCAGCAGCGCCGCCACCAGCGACTGCACCTTATCCTCGTCCGAGGCTTTCTTCAGTACCGCGCTCTTTCGCGCCTTCGAAACGCAGGTAAGATATTTTTCCAGCGTCTGAAAATCCACACCCGATGTGTAAACTACGATTATATCCAAAACTTTTCTCCTAGCTCTCACCGAAGCTGTCGCCGCTGTCGGACTTCCTCGCCGCCTTGAACAGCGGACTCTTCTTTGTTACAAGCTTGTCGCATATTCCGTCCGCCGTGCAAAGATGAAGCGTTATCTTGCCGCTTTCTATCTTCGGGTGACGAAGTATCCTTGCCGCACCGCTGACCTGCGTCCTTGATACGGCGATAAAGCAGAATTTCTCGTCCTCATACGGAGCGTCGCCGCCTTTTAGCTGCTTATGTATTTTTGATCGCTGTACTCTCGCCGTAAAATGACACCAGTCGTTCTCGGGAAGCGTACACTCACCGTTTGTGGGACATGGAGCCGCAACAAAGCCGCCCATCGCGATAAGCTGTTTTCTCGCCTCGCGGAGCTGTGCAAAGCCCTCGGGAGTGCCCGGCTCCACTATTACAAGAAGCTTTTGCGCAGCATTCCAAAGCTGCTCCACAGCACTTTTTCTCGCTGCCGCCGTAAGCTCGTTCAGACAATAGCTTGAAAGCACGAGGTCTGCTCTTTCGACAAGTTTTGCAGATGAAATATCGCGCTTTATCCACTCTGCCGAAATACCGCGCGCCTGCATAAGCTGTTTTCCAAGCGATATCATGCTGTCCTCGCGCTCTATGCAGGTAATGTTGTCGCATTCTGTTGCAAGCTCTGCCGCATGACTTGCCGCACCCGTACCTGCACCAATGTCAAGTATCGAGGCTATCTCGAAGTCACATTGCTCCATGGTAAGCTCTATTGCTTTGCTTACCGCGCCGAAGGTCGCAGGCATTCTCACCGCAGCGTATGCAAGCGTATCACGCACACTGTTTACAAGGCTCTTTCCTGCGCCGCTCTCGGTGCGATAGCGCTTTGAAACGCCCTCTGCCGCGGCTGTCATAGCCTTTATATCCTGCTCAGCAATAAGCTGTTCTATCGCAAATCTAAGCTCTGACGGAAATTCCATCGGCTCACTCCTTAGTTTCAGAAATAATTGTTTCTTATCTCCTTTGCAGCAAACGCGCCATGAAGCTTCTGACCCTTTTCATGGGGGTGAAGTCCGTCGCGCAGATATCTGCCCTCGCCGCCGATAACCTCAAACTTCTCGCAGATTCCGCTGTTATTAAAGCAGTCTATCATCTGTACCGACATTGCACCGCAGACCTTGCGCATTATTTCGATCTGCTTTACGGTCTTTTCATTATGCTCGGGAGTTGCGGTCTGTAAGGGTGTAAGCACAAAAACACGACAATCGGGGAAATTCTCAAGTATAGTCTGAATACACCAGCGCATAGCGCCTGCTGTTGTGAACAGGTCGATGTTATCATTGTTCTCCAGTTCTTTTCCTGTCAGCGCTTTTTCCGCATCGCCAAAGCAATCCTTATCGTCGTTCGTACCCATCGCAAACGCGAATATATCGGGGACAGGAAACTCTCCGTGCTTTACCTCGGCAAGGAATTTCTGAATATGCACCACAGCGCAGTTGTTCATGCGCATCTGCATCTCGTCCGTGCTATCGGTAGGCTCCCAGCCGCCGCTTATTCCCGCGAAATCAGCCGAGCTGTAGTCCTGCGTGGTGAGCGTTTTGCCGCCGCACTCTATCGTGCGCTTGTACCATACAGCGCTGCCAACCGCAACGTTATGGTGGTTTTTCATGGAAAGCTCATTGAGCACATGAAAAGACCACTGCCAGCCTGCCGTTATGCTGTCGCCGTCAACACCGAAATTCAAATTCTTAAATCTATTCATAACAAGATGTCCTCTCATAAAAATATCTAATATCTATTTTAATATAAATCATCGGTTTTGTAAAGGGGTTAAAGCGATTTTATACTCCGCTCAGGTCAAACAAAGGAGTGTATTCCTCCTTGGCTGAGCTTTTTTCCTGCATAAACCCCTCAAGCCCTGCCTCTATCACCGCGTCAAGCGCCTTTCTGTACTCAAATGTGGTTATGCGCCTGTTCAGCTTAGGATCGTCCTTTGCTCTGTGAAACGGCGTGTACTGGCTCATAAGGCTGAACAGTATATCGCCGCCGAAACGCTCTCCGACGCGCTTTATCACCTCCATTGAATCCTTGTAAAGATAAGGAAGTACCATGTGGCGAACAACTGTTCCCTTTTTCAGCAGCTCACCGTCAAATGCAGGCTTTCCTGTCTGCCTCACCATTTCCTCCACCGCCGACATCGCTGTTTCAAAATAGCGCGGAGCCCGCGATAACCTTGCCGCCTCGTCCGAGTAATACTTCACATCGGGCAGGTAGATGTCCACATAGCCCGAGAGCATCTTCAGTGTTTCTGCCCGCTCATAGCCGCCTGTATTATAAACAACAGGTATCCGCAGCCTGCCTTTCGCAATATCCAGCGCCTTTATTATCTGCGGCACGAAATGCGTCGGGCTTACAAGGTTTATGTTATGCGCACCCTCGTTCTGAAGCTCCAGAAATATCTCCGCAAGCCGTTCTATAGATATCTCCTTGCCGAAGCCGCCCCAGCTTATATCATGGTTCTGACAGTATTCGCAGCGCATCACACAGCCCGAAAAAAACACCGTGCCGCTGCCGTTATTGCCGCTGATGCAAGGCTCCTCCCAATGGTGAAGCCCTGCCCTCGCTACCTTTATCCTATCGCCCGTCTTGCAGAAGCCTGCCGCCTTTGAGCGATCCGCATTACACATTCTGGGACACAAATTGCAGCCCATATTGCCTCCTCAAAAAAATTCCCAAACCGAAGCTTGGGAATTTTCTGTTACCTTTTACTTTCCTTAGCGACCTCTATGTTCTTTACGATCTCATAAGTGGGATCAAACATACCGTCCTCATCGTATGCTACTTTCATCGTAACTCCGAGTACGCCGTCCTCCGAGCCTGTGAAATCAAGCGGGTTTTCCGTTGTGATGTCGTATGTATAAATGAAGGTGACCTCAGCAGGGATAGCTTCTGTTCCGTTTACAATAAAGCGGAAGCTGTCAGTATCTTCAAAAGCAAATGCAGCAGCCGCGCCGTTATCGGTGATAAGCGGCTCTATAACTGAATTTCTCTGCACAAAAGCCTCATCGCCCTTGTTATCCTCGACCTCGGGATAAACATTCTGTGCCGCAAGAACTATGCCATTCTCAACGACCACGTTAAGTCTGAGATTATCAAACAGATAGTCGTTTGTGGTAGGCTCGCCCTTTTCGTTGATGCCATTATATACGCTGCCTGTAATGACGAATGTCGATGTATCCACCTTTTCGGCGTCAAACAGGAACACAGGTGCATATATTACACTCTGATACTCCGCAAGGATAACTGTAAGCTCCTCGACCGAAACATTCTCGCTGTCGGTATCGTTTATCACCGCCACGATCTCCGAAAGCGTTTCATTCGCTATCAGATCAGACGTATATACACGTGTAACATCTGCATTTCTGCCATTTTCGTTGATTATATCGCCGCAGAATATCATATCATGCGCATTCAGCATAAGTATAAGATACAGTGCAAGCGCGCCGATAACCAGCAGGATAAGCACTATGCCTACCACGATCTTCATGTGAAGCCCTCATTTCTGTCAAATACAATATAAATTAGTGTCCCAATCGGGGATATATGGGTGATGCCTGAGATACATCTTATATTTACGGTTAAGCTCCGCTACCTGAAGCGGTATCTTAAACATATCCTCGTTTCTGTGATAGAGCGCAACATTAAGCTTCGGACGATATTTTGCTATCGTCTGCTTACTGCCGTCCAGCGCCTTTTCCTCGCTGCCCTCAACGTCATACTTGATAAATGTAGCCTCTCCGCCCTGAAGCATATAGTCAACACTCATCATCTTGACCTCTCTGCCGCGTGCGGGATTGGAGGCGTCCACCTTGGAGCTGCGTCCTGCCTTAAGGCTGAAAAGCATTGTCGTTTCACTGTCCCATGCGCCGCAATTGTACGCCTCAAGAAGTCCCGAGCCTATCATATACAGCCTGCGCTTCAGCTTTAAATAATTCTTGTGGTCAGGCTCCATCGCGTAAAGCTTCTTGAACTTCATAGAAGTTTCATTCAGAAACTCGACCAATGTATCACCATTGTAAGCACCGAGATCAACATAAGTTTCCTCTGCGCCTATCCTGAGCAGATCGTACATCTCCTCCCGCGGCGTTTCGCACTCCTTCAGAAGCCTTATATCGCCGCTCAGCTTGTAGCGAATGATGTTCTCAAACACCTTTTTACTCTGCTCGTCAGCCATCAGCTCATAGGCTGCCTTTAATTCCTCGTAATGCTCTCTTGCATAGTCCGGCGTAAACAAGCCATCACCGATAACAGGAACATTCGGAGCGTAAAGCTCATGCCGAGAAGCTATATCGTATATCCTGTCCATGACCTCGGGAAGCTGCGTTCCGAAGCTTACAAGAATAATAAAATCATCGCCGTAAAGCTGCTCTATCTCCGAAAGCTTCTTCACGCGCAAGCCCATAAAGCTGTGACCGCGCACAAATTCATCGCTTGCCATTATGTCATCTATCCCTACACCGATATCGTCAAGCACAGCGCGTATCTTTTCTGCGCCGTCGCCCATACCGTAAAGTACTATTTTTTTATCGGTGCTCCTGAGGTAGTCCCACAGGCAGCCGTCGATCTCATCAAGAAAAAAAGCCATTTTACTCCTCACAAAAAAGTTACAGCATTCTCAGCGCCTCGGACTCCTTCACGCACTTTACGAAAAGATCCGAAATAGCTGAGCTGCTAAGATTGTAAAGGGTCGCGAACTTATCCACCTCGTCCCAGTTGCCGCTCTCGTAACTCAGCGCAAGCCTATAAACATCGCTGTAAATTCCGCCCCTGCCAAGCAAGCCGCCCTTGATATCCTCCGTGATGGGGAATTCGTTCAGCTTTCGTTCAAGATCACCGGTCTTGCAATGGTCAAGCATGGATAAAAGACCCATCAGATAGAACGAGTCCGCATTTCTGGCAGCCTCAGGTATAAGCATAGCAAGACTGCGGCAGAATTTTGCTATTACCAGCGCAACACGCATTACCTCAACATTGTCATTGCGGGTGATACGCTGCATTCCCATGAGATACACCCACTCGCGCAGGTAATCAAGTCCGAGTATAACAAGCGCCTGACTTATTGAAGATACTCTGTTCTTAACACCGAAGTATACGGAATTTATCAGTCGGAGCAGTCGCTGGCACATAGCCGTGTCACGGGATATTACCTCTACTATGTCGCTTATCTCAGGCTCAGGCTGAGATACCAACTGCATTATCTGCATGAAATTCATAGTAAGCGGCGCTACACTGTCGCGCGAAAGTATCGTCGGTCTTGCAAAATAATATCCCTGCGTGAAAGTGCAGCCAAGTCGTTTTGCGTACTCATATTCATCGGCTGTTTCGATCTTTTCGGCAAGCATTATTTTGTTGCAATATCTGCACACATACGCTGTTTCTTCGATCTTGTTCTGCGGAATACGGAAGTCTATCTTCACGATATCACCGATCTGGAAAAGATCGCTGTAAGAGTTATTGAACTCAAAATCGTCCAACGCAACGGTATAACCGCGCTCTTTGAGATCCTGACACGCTTCCACAAGCTCGTCGTCCATCATGAGGTTTTCAAGCACCTCTACCACTACGATATCGGGAGATATCATCTTGGGAACACCGCGCTTAAGCAGATTTCCTGTGAAGTTGATGAAAGCCTTGCCGCCGCCGATGACCTCACGGATATCAAGTCCGAAAAACGCATTGGTAACAACATCGGCAGTGGATTCATCACCATTTTCGCCGGTATAACTATTCTGTTGTCCGTTGCTGCGGTACAGCAGCTCATAACCGTATACCCGATTTTCAGTATCAAATATCGGCTGCCGTGCCAGATAAACGTCCATGTGTAAAATCACCTTTCGCCTGAAAATAGGCACAAAGCTTGTCGATATCAAGCATTCACGCCCGTGTCATATATGTAAAAACTAAAAAAGCACATAAAATCTCTACTTTAATTATACAATAAAAAACAATTATTTTCAAGCGTTGTATATAAGTTTTAAAAAGCAAATTATAATTTCGTATATTATTCACAAACTTTAAAACTCTTAATGGGCGTGTCGATATTTATGGCTAGACAATTTGCACAAAAGCGCATATACCATTTAATACAATTTGTATTTTCATATAAAAATAAAACCGCCGAAAAAGGACTTTCTTGTCGGAATGATCACCTTTATTCTGCATACAGCAGTTATCTCGATGTCCCGACAACACCCCCTGCGGAGGTATCCTTTCGGCGGTATGGTTAACGATTACAGGTTTTTATTTAACGAACGCCCCGTGGTTCTTCCCACAACAGCGCTGTTGTAATAACCTATCTGTTTTTTTGTGGCTTTAAGAGCTTCAAGCTCTCTGCGCGAGTCTATCTGCTGGCTTCTGAACTGTTCAGAGATCACTTTATCCTTATCAAGCACCCTTTGCTTGCAGATAATGATATTTCGCTGTAAAAGCTGTATCTCTTTGTGAACATCGTCCAGCGGAGCGCCAATATAACCGCCCTTTACGAGCGTTTCGAGAAGTATTCTCTCCTCATCAGGCTCCAAAGCGATCATATTATCCACGTGAAGCTTCAGCTCATCAAGCTTTGCAAAAAGCTCGCTGCGTCTGAATAATGCATTCTGAAGGGTCTCAAGGTCAGCATTGAGCATCGAGTCGGTAGCATTTTCATATTCAAGCATCGTATCATAGATCATGTTCATGATCTTCAATACTGCTGCGCCGCCGTTTTCTTCAGCCATAGTGCTCACCCCTTGCTTATTTTTTTCCTGCATTAGCCTTTGCCTGCGCCTCTATTTCTTCCTTGGTCATCTGGCTTATCTGTGTGTATGCATCACGGAGATCCGCAATCATGGGAATGATCTTCTTGATCTCTGTTGCGTCCTTACGGATATTAGCCCTCATCGCACACTGCTGGAAGAATACATACAGGTCGTTGAGGTTTTTTGAGATAGGCACTGACATATCCAGCGCGCCTCTCAAAGCGCCGAGTATCTCCTGCGCTTTGATGAGTGCGTCGTTGCTCTTCTTTATGTCCTTGACTTCTTCAATTGCACATACAGCAATAGCAAGCTGACGCTCCGTTTCGCTGTACATCTTGATGATAAGCTCAACAGGAGTCATAGTCTGCAAAGACTGCTTTTTGTATGCCGAATATGGATTAGACATCAGTAAATACCCTTTTCGTGTTTATTTTATCAAACTGTGAAATACGAAGAGAATGCAGACGACTGGCTGTTAAGCTCAGACATCATAGACTCGAGGTTTGTAAATACAGACCACCAGTACTCCTCTCGGGCATCATATCTGTCCTGAAGAGTTGCGATACGGTCCTGGATCCTCTCCATCTCCTTGAAGATCGTGCTTGTGGTAGCAGAAGTAGTGTTCTCAACGCCTGCCTTGCGTACCAGTGAGCCCTTGTTGGAGCCGGAAGACTTTACTGCGCTGTCAAGCACACTGTCAAGCTTGGACATGATTCCCTGCTCGGAATCGGTAAACAGAGTTGCGATAGCGTCAGCATTCTCTTCGTACATAGCGTCGAAGCGCTCCTCGTCGAACTCAAGCTTGCCGTGATCGGAGAAGTCATCAGAGGTCTTTATGCCGATATTGTACAGACCGATCTTGCTGCCGTCCTCAAGTGTAACACTGCTGTACATCATAGTACGCAGCTTGGACATGATGCTCGATACCGTGCTGTCGTTATAAAGCACGCCGACCTTCGCCATATCCTCCCAGTCATTGACCTCGTCCTCGCTCATCTCTTCCTTCTCTGCGTCGGTAAGAGGCTCGTAATAGTCGCCGCTGGAGTCAGTCTTGGGCTTTGTGCCGATATAATCATAAACATCGTCGATCAACTGGTTGTAATCCTCAATAAAGGACTTGATCATATCCTTAACACTGTCGCTGCTCTTGGAAAGCTCGATAGTGTAGGTCTCGCCGAGCTCGATGTTCTCGTCAAAGCTGATAGTAGTACCATCAATGGTATATGCATTCTCGTTGAGGTATACTTCCTTGCCGTTTACATTGACAACAGCGTTTGTGCCAAGCGAGAAGTTCACCATATCGCCGCTGTCATCTGTCAGACCGATAGCCTTTGTAAAGTCATTGCCCTCGATCATGATATTGCCTGCGCCGCCCTGCTCGATAGACTCAATAGTAAAGCTGTTGGTGAGGGAGGAGTAGCTCATGGTAACGCCTGCTGCGGAACCGTTTACTGCGGAGATAAGGGAGCTTATAGTGGCATCAGCACCAACACTGATCTCAACGCCGTTGACAGTCATTGTATAGCCGCCGTCTGCGCCGTTAGCCTCAATTCCGATGTCCTCAAGCTTTGTCTTAGCTGTGATGGTATTTGTGGAAGAGGACTTTGTAATACCGAGAGTACCGCCTGAGGTGGACTGGATATCAAATTCAACCGCACCGCTGCCGTCGCTTGCTGTCAGCGTAGAACCATCAAGGCTGAAAGTATAGCCCTCGTCTGCAAAAGCGCTGTTGATAGCTTCGGTCAGCGCTGCGGAGTTCTTAGCCTTAGCCGCATCAGCAGATGTAAAGGAATACTTTTCAAGAGCCGCTTCGTCGATCTCTGCGTCATCAGCAAGATTGTTAGCCTTGCGGTAAGCAGCTTCCTTTAGCTGGTTGTATTCCTCAAGGATAGCCTCGTTGCCTTCCTGATCCTTAGTGTCATAGTATGTGCTGGAAACGCCTTCATACTTAACGTTCTTGGTAACGCCGCCGACAGAGATGCTTACAGCATTCTCGCCTGTTGCAACGCTGGTGAGAGAAAGGGTAGCGCTCTCAGCCGCCTCGGACATACCGAAGCTTCCCACGTTCTCGGTAACAGTGATGCTTGCATTACCGCCCTCAACGAACTTGATGTTGCCGTCAGCGTCAAGCTCAGCCTGAACGAACCACTCCTGACCGTTGTCAGCGTCAATAGCTCCTGTTGCTGTCGCGCCTGTTCTGCCGGAGTAACCGAAGCCTGCCTGCAGCTTCTCGTTGAGATTGTCAACAAGGCTGCTCTTCAGAGCGTCGCTGTCAACAGAGCCATCAGCGCCTACCAGCGCCTCGGCTGAGAAGTTGATAGTCTTTGTAACACCGCCGACCTGCATCTTCAGGGAGAAGTCATAGCTTCTTGTCGTGGTGCCGTCGTCGTTTACTGTATCGGTATAACCAACGGAGTCAAATGCCTTGTCGAGATCAAGACCATAGTCCTCGCGGGTGATAGAATTACCCTTTACAGAGCTTGATGTAGCAAGCTGGCTTACGCTTACCTTGTAAGTACCCTCAGCGGAGCTCGATGTGGTGGATACCTTGATACCCGATGTAGAGCCGCTTACGGAAGTGATACTTGTCTTGAGCTTGTTGAATGAGCTTGCGCCCGCCAGATATGTATCCTTGTTCAGTACATCAAAATACTTGTTCTGGAAGCTGGTCATCTTGGAGATGATATCCTGATATGCTTCCTGCTGCCACTGCAGCTTAGTAAGTTTTTTGTTCTGATTGTCGATTTTTGTCTGGTAGGTGGTCATCATCGCTTCAATGATGGACTCAGTATCAAGACCTGAGCTCATACCGCTTAAACGAATAGGATCTGACATAATTTATTCCTCCTGTTTATGAGATTTCAAAAGCTGTGCGATCGCGCTGCCCGAAGCAACCGCCGCCAGCTCGTTTGTCTGGCGCGCGTCCTTAAGCTCGCTTCTGATGATTTTTACTTCTTTAGGTGCCGAAATGCCTATCTTCACCTTATCCTTACTTACCTCAAGGACGGTGATCTCGATATCATCGGAGATGATAAGACCTTCGTCCTGTTTACGTGTTACAACAAGCACTCTTATCCCTCCTCAGCATATACCGGCGCTTTAAACTCAAAATGCTCTGTCAGGATTATCTGTGCTGCGATATTCTCTTTCAGATTGATAACGATAGGGCATCTGAGGTTAATGGTTGCCTTGCGATAATCGTCAGGTATAATCGCTACTGCCAGGCACTTGTAGGGAGTGTCCTCGGTAAGCTTCAGCATTTCCTGCTCCTCATCGCTGATCTCGAATTTATAGCTGGGATATACCTCCATGGGGTCGTATACTACAAAGCAAGGCTCAGGAGCCTCTACCGACTGAAACCACATAGGGAACACGCCGTCGCCCAGCGGGCTGATCAGCGCATATCTCTTAGTATCCTCAAAGCCGATGATGCCTTCAGGCATTGTAAGGATAGTGCTTTCGTCGATCTGGATCTCGCCAAAATCTCTTGTTACAATATTCATACGAAGTAATCGGCGTCAATATTCAAACGCCTCTCCTTTCAGTCAAATCAACCTTCGGTTTCGTAAATGGGAGGTTCGTAGTTGGGGTTGGAGCTCGGAGGAACATACAGCGGCTCTCCGATATACTCGATCTCTACGCGGGGTCTGTCACGAACGATAAGCTCTACGCTGCCGGGAATAAACTCCATGGGTACTTGCTGAGCGATATCCCAGTCAAACTCCTGACTGCCCATCTGATAGTCGATATTGAGCGTTCCGCCGTCGAAGGTAATGTCTGCACCCTCCTTAGGCAGAAACTCCATGATAGTTTCTATCGTTGCGCCTGCGCGCGCGTTCTGAATAGCGATATCGGCAGGAGAAACGCCTCTTGCGAGCTGATCGCCCTGCGCCGATACTCTAGCGGTGCCCTGAAAAGCCAGAGTAAAGCCTTCAGACGCTTTCTGCTTGAGCATATCACTGTCATTCATGTGACCGTAGCCAAGGCTCTTTCTTGCCTCATATGTGTCGATATTTATCCTGAGAGGCTCAGCCTTCATAACATATCCGCCGTTCTCGGTAGTAATGTTTACCTTGGGCTGCTGTGTTTCCGCAGCCTCAAACTTTGCATTGGTGACCTTGATCTCTATTGAGATCGGAATAGTCGTTATTTGGAGCAAATTGCTATTCATAGTGAACACCTCCTGTATTATTTATAATTACCGTTCCAACGATCAATTTATATAATTGAATATCGAATTCGGGATAACCGCACTGGACATCTGCAAGCACGCGTTATAAAGCGCCTCATAAGTCTTGTAAAGGGTTATCTCCGACTCAAGGTCAGTCGCCTCCAGCGTATCCTGTCTGTCCTTGAGATTAAGCTCTCTGGTTTCAAATCTGGACTGGTTGAACTCTATAAATTCTTCCGCGTTACCAAGATCTGCGATCTCGACCAGCAGATTTTCAGACGCACTTACTATTCTGTCGATGCACTGGGACGCATATTCCAGATCGCCGTTTCTCAATGCCTTTGCAGCATCAAGAGTAAGCTGAATGTAATTCTTGGAATACTCATAGTCGTTTGTGATCGATATCTGATTTGCAGCGTTGGCGTTGTTCTGAATGTATACATCAACATCGTCGCCTGCTGTAATATTTCCGTCAGCATCAACTGTGGGCTTTACCTTTTTTGTAACGTAAGCCTCCTCAATAGCAGTGTTGAGGTTTGCAATGCTTGTTGCGGCATCTGCACCCGCTGTGAAGGTCACTGCTGTGGACTCGCCGTCAACGAAGATATTGAGCGTGTAGGAGCTGCCGTCAACAAGCTGCTCCGCATCAATGGAAGCAGCATTGCCGTCTGAGCCGCAGCCTGTGAGTGCCGCACCGTTGAAGGATATCTTAAGCGCTGTCTGAGGATCGATCTGCTGTGTTTCCTGATCGACTACTATGCCAAGTCCGATGTCGATATAAACATCATTTGAATACGGGAAGTCCTTGCTATCGGTGTACGCATTGATCGGGACACCGTGATAAAGCACATCGGTAGGAAGTCCGTTCTCGTCATAGCTGAGTGTAAAAGGCTCGGGATTGTTGCTTTCACCGCCGAAGATAACTCTTTCCGCGGAGTCGGTATTAAATACCGCGCACATCTCCTCAGCTCTTGTTTCAAGCTGCTGAGCGTAGATATCAAGATCCATCTGCTCATTTGTGGTGTTGCACGCAGCGATCAATGTTTCACGGATAGTGGCGAGCTGATCGGATATCTGAAGCATAGAGGTCTCAGCCTCGGTATAGAACTTATCCGCAACATCAAGATTTTCCATGTACTGCGTTGTGCGAGAGAGCTGCTTTCTTATAGTCAGCGCCTTTGCCGCATTCAGCGGATTTTCACTCGCACGGCTGAAGGAGCGTCCTGTGAATATCTTCTGCTCCGAGCCGAACTTGTTCTTGCTTAATCTTTTAAGGTTTCTGTCGTAGTTACGCAGAACCGTTGAATTAGTTATTCTCATTTATAAACTCCTTTCGGCAGTTATACTTTTTTCATTTCACAATATAGACTTTGTCTATATTGTGATCCAACGCTTTGCGTTGGGGCGGCGAAGCCGCTGAAAAGCCGTTCAATACTAATATCGTCAAAACCATGGTTTTTACAGCCGCTGCATCAGCGGCGTCTTCTTATAGACACTGTCTATAAGAAGATATGATATTAGTATTACAAACCAACTCTGCCGGTGCCGTTGATAAGCTTATCAAGACAGTCGTCAAGAGTAGTCAGCATACGAGAGGAAGCATTGTACCACTTCTGATAGTTCAGCATATTTATGCCCTCTTCGTCCATATCAACGCCGCTGATCTCATCTCTTGCATCAAGCAGGGTATCGACTGTGGTAACAGCAGCCTCGTAGCGGCTTGTTTCATAGGTGATAGTCTGAGCCAGACGGTTGCTTATGAATGCGATATATTCATAAACGTCGCCGCTGAAATCATTTGCGTTGCCGAACTTCATATCCTCGTTCTCAAACTGAGAAAGCAGGTAAAGAACGTTTGTATTCTGAAGCGTAACATTGCCGTTTTCGTCGGTCACCTCATCATAGCCGTAGGTATACATACCGGTCATCTCGTCGAGTGTTCTTACCTCGCCTATCATCGTGGGGTCCTGCTGCCAAGCGTCGCTTACATGGATATTGCTTGCTGTAAACACAGCGTCCGCAGGTACTGTTGTAAACATCGCTCTAGACGGATCCTCATCAGCGCCGTTTGCCTTGTTGAATGTGTTTGCGATAGTTGCGGCGAACTCATTGATAGCGCTCTGGAAATAAGCAATTCCATACTCGCCGTTCTGATTTCCTGTAGCGTAAACGCCATTGCCGTTGAGCATATTGAAAAAGCTCTTGAGAATACCGCTCTGAGCGTTGAGGTTCTCGCCGCTCTCGAAGTGGATTATAGCCTGATCGAAGTTTTCGTACTCCTCCATGATCAGCTTTGTTGTCTTGAAATTATTACCGTCAACCACCTGAACACCGCAGAGATTTATGCTGAACGTACCGTTCGTGTTCTTGGTAACCTCTATCTCGCCGTAGTTAGCAAGCTCGTCAACATAGAGGTTGAGCTGATCGTAAAGCTCATTGGGACCGTAGCCCTCGGGGTAGTTCAGCAGCTCGTCCTCGATCTTGTCGTTGAGCGTATTGATATCGTCAAGCAGGGAATTTATGTACTCCACTGTATCCTCAAGCTCGCCAACGTATGTATCCTCTATCTGCTGGAGCTGGATAGCGTAGTCGTTGAGCAGTCTGCACAGGTTTACAGCCGAGTTGCACGCGAGGGTAGCTACCTCGGAGCTGTCAGGCTTTTCTACCGAGTAGTCCTGAAGCGCGGAGAAGAAAGCCTCTGTGAAGTGGAGCAGACCGTCCGTTTCAAAGTTATCCAGAACATCTTCAACCTCGGAGAGTATCTCGATGGTGTGCTCTGTTTCAGACTCGACTGCGATATTCTCGCGGTAGCGCTTGTCGATGTACTGATCTCTCATCTGACTTACACCGTAAGCATTGACGCCCTGACCCGTGAGGGAAAGGTTGTTTGTTTCGCTGCACCAGCGCAGGCTCTGATTGCCTGAGATGTACATTGCGTAGAGGTCTACGCGCTGTCTTGTGTAGCCGACGGTGTTTGTATTTGAAAGGTTGTTGCCTGTTATATCAAGGCTCTTCTGTGCAACCTGCAATGTGCGCTTTTGTGTTTCAAAGCCTAAAAAAGTAGGGCGCATATATTTTCCTCCTAGATCTTGCGGATAACTGTCGCGGCAGAGCCGCCTGTTTCCTTAGCCGCATTCTTGTTGTATGTTTCAGGCTTGTTGAGAATGCCCGCACGCTTTACGAACTCAGCCTGATTGTCAAGCTTGCGCTTTACTATCTCATTAGTCTGCGCGTTCATTTCCTTTATGCTGTCAACAAGCTCTGTAAGCTGTGTTCCGAGCAGCCTCAGCTTTGCCTTGTACTCCTCGGGAGCCTCTTCGATAAGGTCATTGAGCTTTTTGTCTGCAATTCCAAGCCCCTGAAAAAGCTGTAATCTTTTGTTTTCAAGCGACTGGCTCTTCATGATATAAGCCTGCTCGTCGTTAAGCGAGTCTGTCAGCCATTGAAGATCGTCCTCTAATATCTTCGTGTGCTTTTTCATCAGGAACATAGAAAGCTCGCGATAAAAGTCACAGTCGATCTCAAGGCACTTTATGACAGCCTGCGTCGTTCTAACGTCCATCAGCGCTTACCAGAAAAGAATATAGGAAGCAAGCTCGTTAGCGGGAACGCCCTGTTCCGCCGTGAACTTTGCAGCCGCAATGTCCTGCTCTGCTGCGTCAGCCTTTACCTCTGCGGCGATACCGTTCTTTGCAGCCTTCAGCGCTGTTTCAAAGCCAAACTCAACACGATCCATATTCTTAACGCCTGCAGTTGTTTCGGTTTTCTTAACCTTGCTGCCGCGATTTGCATTATAAGCGGATATAACGCCATTTATTCTTTTAATATCCATAAAATAGCCTCCTTTGTTCGGACTATGGAAAAGTAGGCGCACTTGCACATACTTCTCCCCCTTACCTATATTATCGGCAAAAATCCCCCGAAACTTTAGCTTTTCGGGGGATTTTTTATCATATTTTTTGCGCTTTTGATTACCAGAGCTCATTCGTTGTGGCATCGGTAACGTTAAGGAAATATGTACCAATATTGCCTACATAAGCTCCGCCTGTGTTATCACTGGTGCAGGTGCCGCAGTAAAAGCCGTTCAAAAGCTCGGAGGTGTCCACGAACATAAGGTTTGCAGGTGTAGGATCTGTGATCCGCTCATCAGTGTAATGTACGGTGATGACCTTAAGATTGTTGTAGTTTGCGTTCATTGTAACAACAGCATAGTAATATCCATCGCCTGCCTGATTTACAAGGCTTGACATATCATTCTGCAACTGCTGCTCAAAAGCGGTGTTAGATGTAGTGCTGGTATCGAGAACAAGCTTTGCAAAGGTGTCATTGACATGAACATAATTAAGCTGCTTATCGTAATAAGCCTCTATGTAAATGAACGGATAAACAAGAACATTCTGTCCCACTGACGCATCATACTTGATGAACGTCTTATCAAGCGCCATGGTGGGCGAAATGTCCGCCTCGGTCTTTTGATAACGCGTGAAATTATACTGGAGTCCCGAGAAGAAATCCGACGCATAGGTGTTGACAACTCTGCGCTGAGCGTCGTCATTATTGAACATAGGGATTATCATAGCAGCCAACACCGCAATGATCGCAATAACGACAATAAGCTCCACCAGAGTGAAACCCTTTTTATTTCTGAGATTCTGCAGATACTTTATCACTGAAATTCCTCCTTGCAATAAAGCTTGAATTTATTCTTACGGAGTGCCCAAAGAAAGCTTGGGAGATGTTCCGATAATATGACCGCTTGCGGTTACGCCTGCGTTGTTGTCGTCCCATACGCATAAGCCCTGCCTCCAGTCAACGTCAGCCGTTGCATTAAGCACGCCGTTGCTGTATGTGGTTTCAAGCATAGGCTCGCTTACGCCATCAGCGCTGTAATAAAGCGCGTCAACACTGCCCTTATGCACAGCCAGCCATATATACGCTGTTTCAAGCTCAGGGAACTCGTTAAGCATATTCAGCGCAAGAACATTCTGAGCGTTGCTCATCTGAGCTGCCATAGTATCGGAGGCGGTCATCGCAGTGCCTGCGGTAGACCACTTCGTCACATCGCCGTCCTTAAAGCAGTTAGTATCAGCAACGGCAACCGTCCATGTGCTGTTCGTCACGGTAACGGTTATGAAAGTTGCGGACGCCGAAGCCTGCTTCATGCCGTAGCCCTTGGCGTCACATTCGGTCAGAAAGCGCTCCACAAGACCCTTAAATGATGCCGCAGTGGAGTTTGCCGAGGTCACGTGCGAGCTTGTTGTGTAATTCAGGAGCGCAGGCACAAGGATAGCCGCCAGCACACCGATTATTGCAATAACAACTATAAGCTCCACCAGAGTGAAGCCGCTTTTTCTGCGTTTTGCCAATACCCTTTTCATTACCAGTCCTCCCAATTTTCTTGCCTTTACCTTTCGCCGTGCGCAAAACAAAGGCAAAAAAACTGAAAACCCTAAACAACACCAATTCCCCGACGGCTTGCGCCGCCGAGGAACGTTGTGTTTAATTGTTAGCTGTTTAGCTATGCAGCTAAATATTAGCCCAGAGCCAGTGTGGGAGCAGTACCTACGATGAAGCCCTCGGAGGATACGCCTGCTGTTGAGTTATCCCAAGAGAAGGGATCTGTCTGCCAGCCGCCAGAGCCGATGTTGCCAGCAAGAGAAGTAACAGCACCGTCAGTATCAGCAGTGTAGTAAACTGCCAGTGTCTTACCGCCTTCTACCCAAGCGCCGATGGAAGCTGTCTGTATCTCGGGGAAGAGGTCAGCGAGCTGGATAGCGAGCAGAGACTCGGGGTCGGCAACACCAACCTTAGTAGCGCCGGCAGAACCGGTACCGGCACCGTCCCATGTCTTGCCGTTGCCGTTCTTGAAAGAACCAGGTGTGGTATTTGTAACGGACCAAGAACCATTTGATACAGTGATTGTAATTGTAGAAGTATTGGTGCTGCCTCTCAGCATGCCGTAACCATTTGTGTCACAATCGGTAAGGAAGTTATCGATGTTGTTCTTAATGGAAGCTGCTGTGGAGTTAGCAGATGTTACCTGAGAAGAGGTAACGTAACCCAGCATTGCGGGAACGAGGATAGCTGCGAGTACGCCGATGATAGCGATAACTACGATCAGCTCAACGAGGGTAAAACCCTTCTTAGCCTTGAGGGCCTGAAGCTTCTTTATCATAATAAAGACCTCCTAATAAAAAATTTTTTTATGTATAACCGCAACGCGGCTATATCCATTGTCAGAACAGAGGGCTTCTCTGTTTGTATACTAATTATATCGCAAGCATTAAAAAAATGCAAGTGTTTTTTACCATTTTTTCACGCTGAAAAGCATTTTCGTAAAAAAACGACTATTGCCGAATGGTTTTTTGTGTATTTTCACCATTCGGAGTTGCAATTTTGCCACAAAGGCGGGGGATTTGGGGCGCTTGTGCAAAAGCCTTCCCTTTGAGGGGAAGGTGGCACGGCGAAGCCGTGACGGTTGAGGTGTTCGCCTAGCGCTATCAGCACACCTTTCCACCTCATCAGTCGCTTCGCGACAGCTTCCCCTCAAGGAGAAGGTGGCACGGCGAAGCCGTGACGGTTGAGGTGTGGCAACAATTGCTTTTACAAGCGCAGATCGTTGTAAACTTCGCCTTTTCACCTCATCAGTCGCTTCGCGACAGCTTCCCCTCAAGGGGAAGCCTTAAACGCCCATGTCGAGATAGCGCTTATACTCGTTGGGATCCTGACAGCGTGTAAGAGCTGTTTCATTTGTGATCTTACCCATACGAACAAGTCTTGCAAGATCCTGGTCGAGAGTGAACATTCCGTTCTTCTTACCTGTTGCGATAGCAGTAGGCACCTGGAATATCTTACCCTCACGGATCATGGAGCGGATAGCGTCGGTAGCTGCAAGTATCTCAAGCGCTGCACATCTGCCCTTGCCGTCCGATGTGGGAACAAGGGTCTGAGAGATGATACCAACGATGGAGTTTGCAAGCTGCGATCTGATCTGTCCCTGAGAGTGGGGAGGATATACGTCGATGATACGGTCGATAGTTTCAGCCGCACCTGTTGTATGCAGTGTGGAGAACACCAAGTGACCTGTTTCAGCGGCGGTTACTGCGGCATTGATAGTTTCAAAGTCACGCATCTCACCTACGAGGATAACGTCGGGGTCCTCACGGAGTGCAGCACGCAGAGAGCCTGCGAAGCTGTCAACGTCCTGACCGATCTCACGCTGATTTACCATGGACTGCTTATGTGTGTGCAGATACTCGATAGGGTCCTCAACAGTGATGATATGGCAGTTCTTCTGACGGTTGATGTGGTCGATCATAGCCGCGAGAGTTGTAGACTTACCTGAACCTGTAGGGCCTGTTACAAGAACAAGTCCACGGGGAGCAAGCGCAAATTCACCCAGTGTTGCGGGGAGGCTGAGGTCAGCGAGTGTGGGGATATCGTTTCTCAGCAGACGGAGTGCAACAGCATGGTAGCCGCGCTGTCTGTATACGTTAACTCTGTGACGGAAGCCCGATGTGGAAACGTACGAGAAGTCGGTATCAAGACCCTTGGAGATCTGGGATTTGTGCTTGATAGAAGTGATCTGGTTGATGATGTTGACAATGATCGGCTCGGTGCAGTCGGGGTAGCCGCTGAGCTTTCTGATAGAGCCGTGCAGACGTACTATGGGAGGAAGACCTGCTGTAAAATGCAAGTCCGAGCAGCCAAGCTCTCTTGCCTCGTCCAGAATACGGTTGATGTCCATGATGTTGTTATTACCTTCCACTTTAACTCTCCTTTAAATTATAGAATAAGAAAATCATATAAGCAATATCTGAAAGGGTAACGAAAAGCGCACGCTTGTCGTCAGCCTTTTTATACTGTATAGGTTGCCTTTACCAGCTCGTCCATTGTGGTTCTGCCCGCAAGCACCATCTCTGTTACGTTGTCACGCAGCAGTCTTGTGCCGTTCTTCTTCGCCTGCTCACCGATCTCCTCTGCTGTTGCACCTGCGGAGATAAGCTCCTTGATGTCGTTAGAGGTTACGATGATCTCGTGGATAGCTGTACGACCCGAATGACCTGTGTTTCTGCAAGCCTTGCAGCCGCCCTTGCGGGGACGGTAGATCTCAACAGGCTCTGTTCTGCCTACAAGACGGAGATCTGCGGGGTCTGTAAGAGTGTATTTTTCCTTGCACTCGTTGCAAAGCAGCTTAACAAGTCGCTGAGCGATGATACCAACGACAGAGGAAGCAACCATGTAAGGCGCAACGCCCATATCTACCAGACGGACGATAGTGGAAGCCGCGTCGTTTGTATGCAGTGTAGAAAGCACGAAGTGTCCCGTGATAGCAGCACGGATCGCGATATCGGCAGTTTCACCGTCACGGATCTCACCGACCATTATGATATCAGGGTCCTGACGCAGGATAGAACGCAGAGCCGCAGCGAAGGTCATACCTGCCTTGTCGTTGATCTGACACTGGTTAACGCCGTCGATACGCTTCTCGACAGGGTCCTCAACCGTTACGATGTTAACGTTAGGCTGCGAAAGCTCACCGAGAGTAGCATAAAGTGTTGTGGACTTACCTGAACCCGTAGGACCTGTAACCAGCATAACGCCGTTAGGACAGCGAATGATCTGCTTGTACATCTCATAGTTGTAGTCGGTCATACCGAGGTCGGTGATCCTTCTTGTCTTTTCATCAGCGGACGAGAGCAGACGGATAACGCACTTCTCGCCCCATACACAAGGAATGGTGGATACACGGAAGTCCTGCTGAATACCGTCGATGATCATACTGTAACGACCATCAAGGGGGATTCTCTTCTCGGCAATGTTCATACCGCCAAGGATCTTGATACGTGTGATAATGGAGTTATGGAATGCGATCGGAACCTTCATATCCTGCTCGACCAGCTCACCGTCCATTCTGAAACGGATCCTTGTTCTGGTCTTGAATGCCTCGATATGAATATCTGTCGCTTTCAGACGGAACGCTGTTTCTGCCATCATGTTAACCAGCTTAACGATAGGCGCGTTGTCGATACGCTCGCCGGACTCTACCTGCTCGGCACTGAGCTCCTCACCCTGAGCACCGTCATTCAGCTCGTTTACGGCACTGTCTACCTGCTGCTGCGAGTAGAACTTACCGATAGCTTCTGTAATGGCTGTCTTTGTGGAGATCTGCGGAATGATCTCCATGCCTGTCTGTACCTTTAACTCCTCAAATATATAGAAGTTGATAGGATCGTTTGTAGCGACCAACAGACGGTTGTTGCTTATTGCATACGCGAGTACAAGCTTTTCCTTAGCCTTTTCCTCGGGTATCTTCATAACCGCTTCACGGTTGATCTGTGTTGTTGAAAGGTCAACAAAGGGTACTTTAAGTCTTATTGAAAGCGCCTGTGCAAGCTGGGTTTCGGAAACAAGTCCCATATCCAGCATGATATCACCAAGCATTTTACCGTCAGAAGCACGCTGCTTTTCAAGAGCGTCCTCCAACTGTGCTTCACTGATGAAGCCGTTTTCAACAAGGATTTTACCTATGGGTAGGTTTTTGATCGGGGCAGCCATTTGGTTTTCTTCCTTTCGGGATATTCGGAGCAAAGCTCCGTATTTCGTCGGCACGCACCGACAGGGCAGTTTATGCTATCCGAAGCCCGGCTTTCGCCAACGCTTCTGAATTTGCTTGCAAAAAATCAATATATGTGATAGAATAGTACTATCTTAATAGAAAGGGGTCACAATAATGACTTTATTTGAGATCGTATACTGTGTTATAGTCTTTGTTTTCGGTTCAGTCATAGGAAGCTTTCTGAATGTGGTTATACTCCGCACTCCGTTAAAGCAGTCCCTTATAACCGAGCCTTCGCACTGCTTTAGCTGCGGCAACAGACTTAAATGGTACGATATGTTCCCTATCTTCAGTTGGCTTATCCTTCGCGGAAAATGTCGCTTTTGCAAAGCGAAGATATCGCCGCGTTACATGATCGTAGAAGCGATCACAGCGGTGGCATATACGCTTGCTTATCTGCGCTTCGGTCTAGGGCAGTGCTGGTGGGAGCTTGGAGTTGCTTTTATCCTGTTCCCTGTGCTTATTGTTCTCAGTTGCATTGACATAGACCATTTCGAGATCCCTTACTGGTGCAGTGCCACCGTAGCAGTCATCGCTGTTGCAGCGTTCTTCCTGCCGTTCAGCGAGATACATACCATCGTCTGGTATGAGCGCCTTATCGCAATGGGCGTTGTAGGCGTGCTGTTCGTAGTGCTGGTACTTATCGGCGGAATGGGCGGCGGCGATCTTCAGCTTATGCTTGGCGCATCGCTCCTGCTGGGCTACAAGGTATTTCCGGGACTTTTCATCGGCATCGTGCTTGGTGCGATATACGGAGCGATCAAAAAGTTCCGCGATCACAAGGCTGAGCTTGCTGCTATCGAACAGATACAGCAGATCGCTATGGACTGGTATCAGGAGCAGCTCGACCGCGACGTAGGCTACATCAAGAACGGTCATGATGATATCATCGTGGGAAGCATCAGCAACGGAAATCCCGATATCGAATGGGAATTCCTTGACGAGAACGCATGGAAGGGTATTCCTGATAAATCCGCTCTCAGCAAAGCGCTGCGTGAAAATCTCACAGACGAAACCGAAGGCGGTTTCAAGATCTACATCAAGGAAGACTATGTTGAAAAAGTTAAGTATTCAAGGCACATGGTATTCGGACCGTTCCTCGCGATCGGAATAACCACCGCATGGCTCATAGGCGATATCATAGTAAACTGGTATATGAGTCTTATGTAATAAATGTGATAAACCACTCTGATAGCCCTGCATTTTATGTGGGGCTATCACAATAATTTAAAACAAAATATTCGGGGCGGGCTTGCCGCCCCGATATTTTTTAGCTTAAACAGACGAATCAGATGTGGAAACGGAAGTAGATGTCGCAGATGATGTAGAGCCAACCGCAACGCCTGTTTTTCTAGCAACATAGAAGATGTAGATATCCTTGTATGTGCTGCCGTCTGTAATCGCCTCAGGCTGATATATCTTGTATGTTCCCTTGCTGTTGAGCTGCAAACTCTTGATGTTGTTGATCTCGATATAGCTCTTGCCGAAGAAAGCGCGTGAGCTTATATCCATATTCTCTTCACCGTAAATATCAACATTCATCTCAAGCGCAGGATACAGCGTTACCGATACTGCGGGTGCGCCATCGGCGGTGGGATCCTCAATGACGTTTCCGTCAGCGTCAAAGTTTACGGGATTTGCAGCAAACTCAAACTTCGGATATACGTCCTCATAGAAACACTCATCGAATACAAGCTCTGTTTTGGTTGCGTCGAGCATATAATACGAGGTGTCGATCTTCTCGTTATACAGCATATATTTATAGGGATTGTTGCCTGTGCTGCTATTGCGAGGGTTTGTATCCTCCACGTACTTGATGCTGATGCAGCGCAGCTCATAGTTCGCGCTGTTGTTGGAGGCAAAGTCCATCATCTCTTTGAACTCGTCATCGGTGTAAATAGCACCGCTGTTGTCATTGATATCATCAAGCTTTGCGCCTGTGAACACCTTTACAAAAAGCGAGCTGCGAAGTGATTTTGACAGATAAAGCTCCATTGTTGTAGCTGTACGATCTGCCTTCTGATTGACTTCGTTATTGTCGACCATGCCAAACACAGGGGTCATAAACAACAGAATGCCGATAATGAGAACACCCAGCAGTGCTGTCGAAACAACGACCTCAACCAGCGTGAAGCCCGAGGAGTTGCGCCACTTTGAAAGTCTTTTCAAATATTTCATCATGATCACGATCCTGCCTTCAGTGTTTTCTCATAGGTGTAAGCGCCATAGATGTTAAGGTTATAATCTGTTGTAGAAAGTGTGCCGTCATCTTCCAGCATGGGATATGCCGTGTACTTGCCGTTGCTGCTGTTGCTGCCAAAAGAGTTGATAGTCAGACCTGGATCGCTGGCAAATACAACATAGAATCTGGTGAATACCGATGACTGGAACCCCTTCTTGTAAAAATCATTGTTCTTAATGAACGGAATACCGATTCTTACAATATTTCCGCTGGTCTGCTCAACAGAATACTTATTGTATGTTTTGTCAGAAGAGGGAGAATAGAGTCTGTAATTTACAAAAGCAGACTCACTAAGACCGGAGAGTGTAGAATTTACATAACCACAGTCAAGGATAGTAGCATCATCATATATCTTATAAGTATATGTCTTGCCGTCCGTGCCCGTGCCGTCTACCTCGGTGTAGCTGTTGCTGTCTACAAAGCGGAACTTATACTGCAGATATGCAATATCTTCGCCTGCAACAGTTCCATCTGCCTCAGTATCAATGTTTGAACCCTTCGCGGAACACTCGATGATGTATCTCACGCCTGTTCCTGTATAGGTAGTATCCTTGACAACATTGTAGATCTGGATAAAGTCGATATTTTTGCTGCCCGAAAGTCTTGTGTCGTATCTTGCGGACTGGCTGTTGCCAAGACCCGGAATAACGTCGCCGTCACCGGAAGTGCCGCCATTCTGAATGGAGTTTGCATCGGCATAATCGGTATTTCCTACAAAGTAGTTGATACCTTCAGCGGAGCTGCTGCCATCCACAGAGGAGCGTGTCGCATAGTCCATGCTGACATCACAAACCGTATTACCGTCTTCATCAACAAATGCAAGCTGGAATGCTCCGTCGGCTGTACCGGTCGGATCATACTTCTCGGTATCATCAATATAGTGGTATGCGAGATAGCCTGTCTGCTGCTCAAGGCTGTCAGCGAACTCGTTGTTAGACTGCTGCTTTTGTACAGTAAGCCTTACCATAGACAGGATCATTGCGGACATTATTGCAAAGATAGCAAATGCAACGACTATCTCAACCAGCGTAAAACCGCTTTTCTTTGAAAAAATACGTTTCATATTTCCACCCCTTTGCAATTAGTAACCCGCAAGGGATATCTTCCAGCTCTTGCTTGCAAGTGCCTGCAGTGCTGTCTTTCTGTCTTCCGCGCTCATGAGGTTTTCAGGGAGCTGATCGGGATAGCAGGTCAGGAACGACATACTGTCTCTGATGATATAGTCAGATACGATCATACCGCCGCAGAATCTTACATAACCGCCGCCAGCATTATTTCCGTAAGCCTTGAATGTCATATAAGGCGCGTAGATAAAGCCGAAGAAGCCGTTCTGCATGATAGTAACGCCGCCAACAGTGTTAGACAGACGGATATCAGCAGACTCTTCGCAGGAAACGAGGAAGATATTGGTGTTAGGCATATACCAATTAGTTCCGTCGCCTGCCGCCTTAAGTGTGCTTGCCCACAGAGGGCTGCTCGCCATTATGGAATTTACCTTGGCAGTAACGGCGCTGGGCTCAACGCGGTTAGCGCAAACGCCGTAGTAATCGCCGTTAGCCTTCTTTTCAGGCTCATAGCTGGCTTCACATACGGGGCAATATGTCACTGTTCCGCCGTGCACATCACAGGTCACTACCTTGACCTTTGTGCCGTCAGCACAATTCTCGCACTCATCACCGTTAACCACGTCATATTTACAAGTTGTGCAGCTATCATCACATGTGTGTATGAACTGTACCGCATTCTCTGCCGCACTACCGGAAATTACAGTGTCACGACCATCATATACGATGCTGTTTAAAGTAGAACCCTTCTGCTCGATCTTGCCGCCGAGGATAGCGAACCATGTTTCGTGCATAAACAGCACGTTATCCATATCCTGATAAACAACGCCCTCGGGAATATCGATAACAACACTGCCCTTGCCTCTTACAAGGACTGTCATCTCAACAGAGGCGCTATGCGCGTCATAGGGATACCAAGAGAAGGACTCATTTACGCCGTCGGCGTCGAAATCACGGTTCTTGGTCACCTTGATGATATACTGGTTGTTGGGGTCATCGCCTGTATCGATAACGAGCGTAAGGTTGTTTGCAGATGTGTTGGTGTTGTCTGCATTTCTGACATCTTCGATAACACAAGCTGTGTAATTAAGAGGCTGACCATCGCCGTAGTAATCGGCAATAGTGTGACCGCTCTCCCAATTGAGATACTGGGTATAAGTCTTAGCGGGAACAGACGCGCCCTTTTCGTCGTCGTTATTGAACTTGATAGTTACAGGATTATATTTTGCATTGGAGGGGTCAAGCTCAGGGATATAGCCGTCCTTTGCAGGCGCATCATCATTGATGTCCCACTTGGGATAGTCATTGCTTGCTGTCAGGCTGTCGAGCTTCATAGCCATATCATGGCTGCTCATAACATCACTGGGAAGAGAAGAGTTATCCTTCCACTTGGTGAAGGTCTGAGTTAAACCGCTGCCTGTATTGTTGATATGACCGCTCGCGTATGTTGCGCTCGGCATAGAACACCAATATGCATATTTTTCAAGCACGATATTTCCGTATACAAACAGTCTTACATTCTGACTGGACATTGACTGATTTTCGGTAAAATACGCATCACCGAGAACATAAATATCCACATTATCAGGCAGAGCTCCGCTGAATGTTGCGTCACCGCCTACAAGCAGCAGACCCCTTTCGCTGCTTGTGCCGAGATCAAGCGATGTGGTAGCGGTGTAAGTAAAGTTGTTTCTTACAGCCCACGTTGAGGTCTCGCCAATAGATCCCGAGAAACCATCGATATAGTTCAGCTTCAGCGATCCGCCCGCATAAACATTTCCGTAGATCTTGTTCTGCATCTCGTTGAGCGCACCGATGATAGCGTTCTCATTATCGAAGAATATATCAGTATAGAACACACCACCGTCAAGGAATACGTCGTTAGGAACGTAACCTGTCGATGTAAAAATGTTGCTTCTGCCTTCCTGTGCTTCGCCCTCAGGCTCAACGATGTGGATAAACGTATGCGTAGTATCCAATACACCGCCTGAAGATGCTGTGATAGCAACGTCATAAACGCGAGTTTTCTCGCCGCTTATAGTCTCGTCAGCCATACGAGTTATACTTACAGTATATGCACCAAGCTGATCCTGTTCTTCCTTGCTACCCGTTGTAACAAAAGCCTTGAAATCATTACCGTTGGTGGTAATGGTATCGCCCTCGCTCATATTTGTGATAGTAGAAAGAAGCTGAGAACTGCCTGAGGCTGTCTGCCAAGAGTTGCCCTTAAGACCCGCAACTATCGCATCGGAAAGCGAGGTTGCAGAGCGATAAGCCTGTTCCTGATAGAACACCTTATACTGTACATCTCTCGAAGCTACTACCGAGAAATACATTGCCATAACAAGGATCATCAGCGCAGTCATCAAGCTTAATACCATAAACAGCGCAGAGCCGCGTTTATTAAGGTATTTTCTGAATGCGTATGCCATTGTCATACCTCCTGTCGGCTAAAGCCGACTACAATTGTTCTAAAAGTTATATTTGCAGACTCGCCGCTTTACGCGGCAAGTCTGTGCGGCGTGATAATTACTGCTCCTGTGCCTCAAGCTGCTCTGCAGGATCCTGCATACGCTCTACGCTGTAAAATGTAACAGAAGTGGACAACTCATAGATGTACTCAGAAGCAGCAGGAACCTCGTCCTCTTTCTCTTTTTCAACACCTGTGGTCTCAGCTTCCTTTACGGGGTGCAGATCAAGCTTCTCGCAGAGAAGATCGTAGACCTCTTCAAATGCGTCCTGTTCGTTCGCATCAACAAGTTCATCATAAACAGTCTCGTTGAGAGGATAAGAAATAGCATAACCATTAAGAACGACAGCCTTTCTTGTATCCTTTTCATTCTCGGTCTTGATGTAATTGTTTACTTCATCAGCGAAATCGAGCAGATCCTCAGGGTCGATCGCATTTACTGTAAACTCTACTGTGATCGCGCCTACGGTCTGAGAAACGCCGAGTGCGTTCTTGATCTCGTTCCAACGCTCTTCGGACTCGATCTCCTTTTCTGTCTTTTCGATATCCTGTGTAACATAGGTCTTAAGGGCGTATGTTACCTCTTCCTCTTCAAAATATGTAGGAGTCATTGTAATTGTGGTAGGCTCGCCAATGGAAAGGCTCTCAACCAGAACATTTGCATTGCACTGCTCAAGGAAAGCCCTGAACTCCATATCAGCCTCGTATGTGGTCATTTCCTCGAAGAACATATCTGCGAGGTTCTCGCCCTTTTCGTAAGCATCAATGATCTGCTGCTTGAGAGGCTCCTTAGTGAGCTCCTTTGCCTGCGCATCTTTGAGCTCCTGCTCCTTTGCCGCAAGTGTTGTGTTGGACTTGTTTACTGTGTCGATCTTAGGAACGATATACATCCAAATGCCAATACCGAGAATAAGTATAATGGCAACAACAAGTATGCCGATTCTTTCCTGTTTGCTGAGTTTCATTATTCAGCCACCTCCTGCTCTGCGGATTCTTCCGTTTCAGATTCTAGTTTTGCGTGTTCTTCATCATTACCAACCTGGATCTTCATGTCAACCGAGAAGGTGAAGATCGTTTCGTAAACGCTGTCGCCCTCTGTTGCAAGATAGCTGTAAATGATATTCTCAGAAGAATTGCTCTTTTCAAAACCTGTGTAAGAAACATCGCAAAAGTAAGGCTCATCATAGCCGTTGAGTACCTTTTCTGACAGATACTGAGCGTACTTGGAAGGGATCGCGGAGGGATCGCCTGTACACTTGCCGATAAATTCAATAGAAACATCATATTCGCTTACTGAGAATTCGAGAACATAAAGCTCCTCGTCCTTCTCGAGAACGCCCGTATCTTCTCCGAGAGGCTCCAGAGCCTTGTCGAAAACAGCACTTGTTGCCTTCGGCATATAGTTGAACAGCAGCTTAACCTGATCCATGCTGCTGTTATAACTCTCAAAGCCCTGAAGCATAGAGGTACGCGCATCAACTATAGAATTATTTTTCTGAAGCGTAGGATCATCTATCTGTGCCTGTATGGTCTTGATCTTATCCTGCGTGTTGTTGTTGAGGACATCAAAGATCATACCTACACCGAACACCAGCGCAGCCGCAGCAGCACAGGCGCCTACCAGACCAAGGAGATAGCCGTTCATGCCCTTGGACTCCTTAGCAGAGGAAGCCTCCAGCAGGTTGATATGCTCAAGATCCTTGTTTCTGCGGTAGATAGCGCCGATAGCGTTAGCATACTTTGTAAAGTCGATCTCTGCCATGGTGATTACGGTACTGGGTGTTGCCAGCACGTAAGCAGGAACATTGAAGGAAGAGATCGCATTGGAAAGCTCGATAAAGTTCTGAATATCGCCGTAGAACATGATCTCCTTCAGCGGCTTCGCACCCTTACGGCTCTTGATGAACTGGATCATTCTGAACAGATTATCGTAAACAGCCTTTGTTACATAGTCGGGAGCGTTGTCGTAGTCTGCGGGATCAATGTTGAAGAAACGGGAGAATACGATCTGATTGTCCTCATACAGGTTCATGTTGAGGAAGTTCTTATCGATCTGAATGAGCAGCAGAGGCATTCTGTCTGCCATCTTGGGAGTATTCACGATAAGACGTGTTACAGAGTTGTTGGAGATATTAACAGCTCTGAGAGAAAGACCGATATGAGAGAACAGTCTTACGTAGCCGTCAACCAGACGCTGGGGGCAGGCAGATGCGATGACCTTGATCATCTTGTTCTTCTCTTCGTCCTCAACCTCACCGGCGATGGTATAGGAAATGTTGTACTCGGAGTTAACACCGATGTTGGACTGGATCATTGCCTCGATAGCAACGGTGTTCTTCAGGCTCTTGGGCTTGGGGAGCAGCAGCTCCTTGTAAACGATGGAGCTGGAAGTGATGGACACGATAGCGTCCTTCTCCTTGATGCCCTTTGCCTTGATGATGTCGTTAAGCTCAGCGGCTACCATGGGAACGTCAGTAATGTAACCGTTGGATACCGAGCCGAGAGTAAGCTCACGGATATCAGCGTCCTGTACTCTTACTTTGTTACCGCTGTGTACGCCGATAACAAGCTTTATTTGTCTGTCGGTAATATCAATTGAAAGCATTATTTTCACCTCAAAATATAATTATAATTTTCACGAAGCTGCAACCACCGTATGCGCCGCATTTCCGCGCTTTAGGAAACGTTGGCCATACCGCCGTACAGCATAGGGAACAGAGCAGCCAGTACCAGACCGATCATAACACCCATGATGATGATCATCAGAGGCTCCATAAGTCCTACCAGCTTGCCGATAGCGGAATCGGCTTCTTCGTCGTAATAGTCGGCAGCCTTATTAAGAATAGTATCCAGCGTACCGGACTCCTCACCGACGAATATGATCGAGGTGAACATACCCTCGAATATTTCAGTCTTTTCGATCGCCTTGGACATACTCTCACCGAGCTTGATGTTATCGACAGCTTCTTCAAAGCGCTTCTTAACGTATGTATTGGCGATTACCGCAACGGATTTCTCAATACAGTCTACGAGCTGAAGACCTGCACCGTAAAGGTTAGCCATGTTTCTCGCGAAACGTCCTGTGTAGATGGTGGACATCAGCTTTCCGACCTTAGGCATCTTCAGCAGCAGCTCGTCAAATTTGAGCTTTGCCTTGGGAACACGCATGATCATCCAGAAGAATGCTACGATAGCGCCGATAACGATGAGGTATACATACCAGTAATTTATCATCGAGTCGGAGATCGCCATCATCGCAGCCGAAAGCGGCGACATATCCTCGGGATCCATCATCGAGCCGAACTGAGGAAGGATCATCGTAAACATCAGGATTACTACCGCGATGATCAGTACCAGAAGTACCAGAGGATAGATCATGGCACTCTTTACCTTGTTAGACGTCTTGTTTGCATTTGCGAAATGGTCAGATACTCGGTTCAGGATCTGATCAAGCGTACCGGAAGCCTCACCGGCAGCAACCATGCTGACGAACATATCCGGAAATACGCCGGGCTTTGAATAGAGAACGTCAGAGAAGGATTTACCTTTCTGTACTTCCTCATAGATATCCAGAAGAACAGCCTTTGCCCTTTTGTTCTCCTGCTGTTCCTGCAGGATATGCAGTGCTCTTACCAGCGACAGACCCGCAGATGTCATAGATGCAAGCTGTCGCGCCAAGAATGATACCTCTTTTGTCTTGAACTTGTACTTTACATCGACCGCCGCGTTGAGATCTTTCTCGCGGTACTTGGTGCAGTACAGATTTCTTTCCTTCAGTTTTGCCTGAAGTTCCTGATAATCCTCTGCTGTTTCGGTGCCCCTGACTAATTTACCGGATACGTCAGTAGCCACGTATGAGAATTTTTTCACCGGATAACCTCCCATTCCCCTGCAATGTCAATTGCATGATTTGAAACCGCAAAAAGGGCGCAATTCGCCCATTGCCGTTTTTGAGTATATAAATTATACCATAATTTTACCGTTATTTCAAGCACTAAGTTTACATATTTTTGAAAATAAGGCAAAACACAGCATAATTCCGTGTAGAAATTCGCAACCTGCTTATGTGCAAATTAACTAAGTAAACGTTTACTGCAGCGTAATGACGGCTTACTCCGCCTGCAATACAGAACAACGGTACAGATCCGCCGCCACGCCGCGTATGACATCGCACAACTGGAGCTTCTTCAGCCATTTTTTCGGCAGCCCGTACTCGCCGAGGCTTGCACCAACGATACTGCCGCAGATAGCTCCCGTACTGTCACTGTCACCGTCGTGATTAACTGACAGGAGCAGCGCATTTTCCGCGTTAGCGCCATGGCACAAAGCACAATAAACAGCTATCGCCAGAGCCTCCTCTGCCGCCCGACCAAGACCAAGCCGCTTTACAGCCTCAAGCGGCGGAACGTCCGAAGCGTCAAGGCTTCTTGCATGATCAAGCGCACGGCAGGTCTCCATGCAGCCGTCATAGCCCTTGAGGATATATACCGCCATGTCAACAGCTTCTTCAATATCCGCGCCATTGACAAGCTCTGCTATTATCGTTGCAAGCGCACCCGCAGCAAGATATCCCGTAGGGTGAGTATGCGTTATCGCCGCAAACTCCGAAGCCATTCTGAATGCACGCTCGCTGTCGCGGTGGAAATACAGACCCGCAGGCGCTGCTCTCACCACGCCGCCGCAGCCCTTGCTGTTATTGATCTTGTTCGTCAGCTTGCCGTAATTGTGATCTGCCGCCTGCATAAGCGCTTCTATACAGGTATCATCGGGTGCGCGCTGCACAAAAAGCGCCTTTTCTTTCATAAGCCGCGAGTTATATGCAGCACTGTCATCAAGCACATGAGAATACGCCCTGCTTGCAAGCATATTTTTCTGTGTATAGAGCCAACGCTGATACGCATAAAAAACATACGACGTATAGCTGGATATCTCGTTTTTCGCGCCCAGTCTGTCCGCCCATATTATGCCCTCGGCAGTAAAAAGCGTCATCTGCGTATCGTCGGAGATCAGCGCAGTACCGCTCTGCTTCTCAATAACAGGAGCGGTAAGCCCACGCTTTCCGTATGCTTTCAATATCTCCTCATTCTTCATAAATTCAATGGGATATCCCAGCGAATCGCCAAGCGCACACCCAAGCAGACAGCCCGTGCAGTGCTGCTCAAAACTATCGTTTTTCATAAAGACCTCACACATCATTTTTGTTCTGAAAATAATTTTATCACAACCCATTAGGAATTGCAACAACTTTATTATATTTTATTTAATAAGTATACCGACGGCAGCAAATATATGCAATTTACACATAAAACCGTTCAAAAACAGCCTGTAAATGTCCCAAAAAATGCTTGACAAGCGATTTTTAATCTGATATAATAACATAGTTAAGGCTTATCTGACCTTAACTCCTTTCTCGCACACAAGGTGCGGGATATAATCCAGAAGGAGGTGCTTATAAATGGCAAAGATCACAGAAAAGTATGAGGCAATCATCGTTTTCTCTCTCAAGAAGGACGAAGAGCAGATCAAGGCTCTCACAGCAAAGTTTGCTGACCTGATCAAGGAAAACGGTACACTCGGCGAGATCGACGAGTGGGGCAAGAAGAAGCTCGCATACGAGATCAACTATGAGTCCGAAGGTTACTACGTTCTGTACAACTTCGAGTCCAAGCCTGATTTCCCCGCTGAGCTGGAGCGTGTCATCAACATCACTGATGGCGTTCTGCGTTCCATCGTAGTCCTCAAGCAGGGCGCGTAATCCACTGTAATATCTACTGACACGGAGGTGCTTTCATGTTTAACAAAGTCATTCTTATGGGTAGAATAACTCACGACCTTGAGCTTAAGACAACAGCAAACGGCGCTAATGTATGCACATTCAGCATCGCTGTTGACAGACGCTTTCAGAACAAGGGCGAGGAGAAGAAGTCCGACTTCTTCACTATCGTTGCTTGGCGTCAGCAGGCGGACTTCGTTTGCCGCTACTTTGGCAAGGGCAGAATGATCTTGGTGGAGGGTGAGCTTCAGACTCGTTCCTACACAGACAAGAACGGTGCCAATGTACGTGTTACAGAGATCATTGCAGACCGCCTGACATTCACAGGCGAAAAAGCGCAGGGAGGCTCTTACAGCGACTCCTACAGCGCACCTGCACCGTCTGCTCCCGCACAGTATTCTGCTCCTGCCGCTCCCGCTCCCGCGGCTGCATCGGCAAGCAGCTTCTCCGCATCGGAGTCTGACGACGACTACCCGTTCTAAAGAACAAAAATTACCGTTTTACCTATAATGATAAGGAGGTTACAGTACCATGGCTGAAAAGTTTGAGAGAGCTGCTCATCCCGTTAAGCGTCCCAGAAAAAAGGTTTGCCAGTTCTGCGCTGACAAGTCCGAGTTCATCGACTACAAGGATGTAGCAAAGCTGAGAAAGTGCATGACAGAGCGCGCTAAGATTCTTCCCAGAAGAGTTACAGGCTGCTGCGCATATCACCAGAGAGAGCTCACAACAGCGATCAAGAGAGCAAGACAGGTTGCTCTGATCCCCTACACCGCTGAGTAATTTATCTGAAATCAAGACCCTCGTCGATCGGCGAGGGTTTTTGTTTTCCTCTTGATATTGAGCAAGTTTTGATATATAATATAATCACAACAATTAAGGAGCTAAGCCATGTCCGAGTTCGTACATCTTCACGTTCATACAGAATACAGCCTGCTTGACAGCGCGTGCCGCCTCGGCAGGCTTGTTCAGCGTGCAAAGGAACTGGGACAGACTGCGCTTGCAATAACCGACCATGGCGTACTTTACGGTGCGGTAGAGTTCTACGATGAGTGCAAAGCAGCAGGAATAAAGCCGATAATCGGCTGCGAGGTATATGTTGCCCACGGCAGCAGACTGGAAAAAAGCCGCACCGACCGCGACGCCTACCACCTCACACTGCTGTGCAAGGATAACGAGGGCTACAAAAACCTCTGCCGCCTTGTGTCGGACGCTTCGCTCAACGGACTTTGCGGAGCTCCGCGCTGCGACCGCGAAACACTGCAAAAATACAGCAAGGGACTTATCGCACTGTCAGGCTGTACAAACGGCGAGATACCGCGCCTGCTGATGCAGGGCAGAGTTCCCGAGGCGAAGGAGACCGCTGACTGGTACCGCAATGTTTACGGCGAGGATTTCTATATTGAGCTTCAGAATCACAACACCGACAGCGAAAAGCAGCTTGTAATGAAATTAAGGCAGCTTTCAGAAAGCACAGGTATCCCCGTCTGCCCCACAAATGACGTGCATTATATCCAACCCTCAGACAGCCGCACGCAGAAGATACTCTCCTGTATAGGGCTGAACAAGCGTCTGTCAGACCCAAATCCGTTCGCACTGCCCACTGATGAGTATTACCTCAAAAGCTATGACGAAATGTGCCGCTTTTTCTCCGAAGATGAGCTGTCGAATACCATTAAAATTGCCGAGAAATGCAATGCCGAGTTCGAGTACGGCGTCACAAAGCTTCCACGGTTTACCGCAGAGGGTGTAGAGGATAACGCAGCTTATTTCGCAAAGCTCGTGCATAACGGCGCAAGAAAGCGCTACGGAGAGCTTTCTGAGGAGATAACGTCAAGGCTTGAATACGAGCTTTCCGTAATTGAAAAAATGGGCTTTGTGGACTACTTCCTCATAGTGTGGGATTTTATCCGCTATGCCAAAAAGCAGGATATCCCGGTAGGTCCGGGCAGAGGCTCGGGCGCAGGCAGCCTTTGCGCATACTGTATGGGAATTACCGATATCGACCCGCTGCGCTACAATCTGCTGTTTGAGCGCTTCTTAAACCCCGAGCGCGTAAGTATGCCCGATTTCGATATAGATTTCTGCAACGAGCGCAGACAGGAGGTCATTGACTACGTCCGCCGCCGCTACGGTGCAGATCATGTGGCGCAGATAATAGCATTCGACACCATGAAAGCAAGGGGCGCGCTGCGCGACGCCGCAAGAGTTCTCGGTATTCCCTATTCCGCTGCGGACGCTGCCGCAAAGCTTATTCCGCATTTCAGATCTACCCTAGAGGAAGAAGCCAAGAACGGTGAGCTTGCAAAGCTGTGTGCATCAGAGCCCGAGATACGCTCTCTCGTCAATGCCGCCAAAGAAATAGAGGGTATGCCGCGCCATGCAACTACCCACGCGGCAGGTATAGTAATAACCCGTGAGGCTGCCGCTGAATATGTGCCGCTCAAGACAGAGGACGGCGAAACCGTCACCCAGTATACCATGGGCATACTGGAAAAGCTCGGGCTGCTGAAGATGGACTTCCTTGGGCTAAGAAACCTTACGGTCATAAAGCGCGCCGAGGATATGGTGAAGCAGGAGCAGCCTGATTTCAGTATCAAAAGCATAGACGAGCATGACAAGGACGTATTCAGAATGCTGTCGGACGGCTTTACCACAGGCGTGTTCCAGTTTGAGAGCGACGGTATGACAAGCGTGCTGAAAAGGCTTCAGCCCGAGTCGATCGAGGATCTCACAGCCGCTCTGTCGCTGTACCGCCCCGGACCAATGGCGTCGATACCGACTTATATCGAGAACAAGCACAAAAAGCCCGAGGACATAAGCTATCTGCACCCGCTTCTGAAGGATATTCTTTCCGTAACCTACGGTTGTATCGTATATCAGGAGCAGGTAATGCAGATATGCCGCGTTATCGGCGGATACTCCTACGGCAGAGCTGACCTTGTGCGCCGCGCTATGGCAAAGAAAAAGCATGATGTCATGGAAAAGGAGCGCAGCGCCTTTATCTATGGCACCGACTCAAACTGCGGCGCGGTCAAAAACGGTGTTTCCGCAGACATCGCAAACACCATTTTTGATGAGATGAGCAGCTTTGCGTCATACGCATTCAACAAATCTCATGCCGCTGCATACGCTACGGTAGCATATCAGACAGCTTATCTCAGAAAGCACCATTACCTCCGGTATATGACTGCGCTTATATCCAGCGTGCTTGACTGGACAGACAAAATGGTGGAATATATAAACGACTTGTCGGATAACAGCGTAAAGCTGCTCCCGCCCGATATAAACAAAAGCTTCGCGGAATTTTCGGTTGAGGGCAAGCAGGTGCGCTATGGTCTGCTTGCAGTAAAAAATCTCGGCAGAAGCTTTATCGAGCGTATAATCAAAGAAAGAAATAACGGAGAGTATAGTTCTATCGCTGATTTTTGTATCAGAACAGCAGGCTTTGACAACAACCGCCGCTATATGGAAGCATTGATAAAATGCGGCGCATTTGACAGCTTCCCGCAAAGCCGCCGTCAGATGATGTTCGCTATGGATAAGCTGCTGGATATGGCGCAGGCTGAATATAACCGCGCCGAAAGCGGTCAGCTCGACCTGTTCGGCGAGAGCGAAAGCAGCACGGAAAGCTTCGTTTACCCTGATGTTACGGAGTTCAGCCATAGTCAGCTTCTTGAAATGGAAAAGGAAATGATAGGGCTGTATATCTCGGGGCACCCTGCCGACGAGTTCATAAATAACGCGCCCGAGGACTGCTGCTATATCGAGGACGCGCTTGAAGCGCCCGATAACCGCACGCTCTCTGTTATCGGAATAATGTCCGCCAAAAAGAATCACACTACCAAAAACGGCAAGGTCATGGCGTTTATAGGTATAGAGGACAGCACTGCCGCAATTGAGGGTATCATCTTCCCCGAGCTTTATGATAACAGCGTAAGGATACTGCGCGAGGGCGAGGTGTTCCTCATGCGCGGTAAGATATCGCGAAAGGACGGCACAGCAAAGCTTCTCGCTGAGGCTATAACGCGCGCCGATACGCTTCCCCCAAAAAATCAGCAGACGCTTTATATCAACCTGCGCTCCGATGATATCGGCAGAATATCAGCCGTAACCGAACTTCTTTCAAGATACACAGGCATTTCGGGCGTAAGGCTGTGCTATATGGATACGCGTGCGGTGATGAAACTGAATGATATCCGCGGTGTCAGAATATGCACAGAATTGACCGCAAAACTCGCGCAAATTTGTGGAAAAAGCAACATTATTGTAAAGTAACAAAGCTAAAACGCAAAAATGACTTGACTATAACGGGAGTTTTGTAGTAAAATATAGTTTGAATAAAATTAAACTTACCGATTGGTAAGTATCATTATACAGAAACGGAGATCAAGAAAATGCAGAAGACAATTGGTGTATTAACAAGCGGCGGCGACGCTCCCGGCATGAACGCTGCGGTACGCGCTGTAACAAGAGCTGCTATCGACAAGGGCTTCAAGGTTATCGGTATCCGCCGCGGCTATAACGGTCTGCTGAACGGTGACGTTTTTGAAATGAACGCCCGTGCAGTGTCCGACATAATCCAGAGAGGCGGTACAGAGATCTTTACAGCCCGCTGCAAGGAGTTCAAGGAGTGGGAGTACATTCTCAAGGCTAAGGACAAGTGCGAGGAGCTCGGTATCTCGGGTATCGTAGTTATCGGCGGCGACGGCTCTTTCAGAGGTGCAGCAGATCTGTCCAAGGCAGGTATCCCCTGTGTCGGCGTTCCCGGTACTATCGACAACGATATCCAGTGTACAGAGTACACTATCGGCTACGATACAGCTATGAATACAGTTATGGAGCTGGTTGACAAGCTTCGCGACACATCTCATTCCCACGAGCGCTGCGCTGTTGTTGAGGTAATGGGTCGTAACGCAGGTCACATCGCACTGAATACAGGTATTGCCTGCGGTGCTACAGCTATCCTCGTTCCCGAGGTAGAGTACGATCTCGAAAAGGACGTTATCGCAAAGATCAAGGCAGGTCAGGCAGCAGGCAAGGAGCAGTTCATCGTTGTTGTTGCAGAGGGTATCGGCGGCACAGAGGAGATCGCTAAGAAGATCGAGGCTGCTACAGGCGTTGAGTCCAGAGCAACTATCCTCGGTCACGTTCAGAGAGGCGGCTCGCCCACAGTACGCGACAGAGTAATGGCAAGCGAGATGGGCTACTACGCAGTAGAGCTGCTTGAAAAGGGTATCGGCAACCGCGTTGTAGGTCTGCAGAACGGCAAGGTATGCGATTTCGATATTCAGGAAGCACTCAGCATGAAGAAGCCCTTCAACGAGCGCCTTTACAAGATCGCTAACGAGATCAGCCTTTAATTTTTCAGTCGTTTATGCTCCGTGCCGATGTGCGGAGCATAACATAAATTTTATTAACAGAGTAGAAAACAGTGCGTTAAGTGCTTATCGGACGGAGAGTTGCCGATAGGACGAAAAGGCTTTGTCTTGCGGTATTGTTTTCGCATCTCGCTGTACATAAAACCTATAAGTTGTTGCCATAACTTGTCCGTAATTTATGTATTGCGTAAAGGAGGATAATTTATGGCAATTTTTAGAATGTTCGCTGACTCCGCAAAGGAGCTGAAAAGCCTGCGCTGCATAACAGTAACGGCTATGATGATCGCGCTGAACCTCGCGCTGAAATCCGTGACTATCTATATCACCGATGACCTGAAGATAAGCTTCTCCTACCTCGCGCTTGCGACGATAGGTATGCTGTTTGGCCCCACGGTGGGATTTCTCGCAGGTGCTGTGACCGATATACTCGGTCTTTTGGTGCAGCAGATGATGAGCGCATTCAACCCCCTGTACACTATCGTCGAAGCAACAGGCGGTCTGCTTTACGGACTTTTCCTATACAAGCTTCAGCCTGTGAAGTTCAGCAAGGAGATGTTCAAGCCCGGCGGCGATCAGAATACCGCAATGCTGAGCGGAATAAACGCCAAGCTGCTCTCGGTGTTCATGGTGATAACGGTATTCGTGCTGTACAATATCTATCATTTCAACGAGCTTTTTGTGGTCTATGTGATAGTTATCGCGTTGGTGTACGGAATATTCCTGCACAAGCTTGCTGCGCTTCCTTGGAAACAGCTTCTTCGTGTTATCGGCGCAAAGGTATCCGTTGCATTTGTATGCAACATCGTCATGACTCCCGCTGTTATGGTAATACTCGGCACATGGGCGCCCGAGGTGGCATGGGAGGTCAAGATCCCATTAAGGCTAGTAAAGAACGCTATTCAGGTCCCTGTGGATATAATGATACTTATTCTTATACTGTTCCCGATAATGGCAGCGTATAAGAGGATATTCAAAAACTCCACCGCAGCAAAAGCGGAAAAGGCAACAAAAGCATAATTTCGAGGTGTTTTTATGAACAGACTTGGTGTTATCGGCGCAGGAAATATGGGCGCCGCAATAATCAACGGAATAAATAAAAGCGGTATGGATATCGAGGTTTTTGCCTACGACAAGTTCACCGAGAAGCTTCAGACGCTTCCCGTTACAGCCTGCGCGAATGAAACAGAGGCAGTAAAGCAGTGCAAGTATATCCTGCTCGCAGTTAAGCCGCAGATGCTCGGAGAGGTGCTTGACACTGTCGCACCTGCCGTTACGCCCGATACTGTATTTATTTCTATCTGTGCAGGTATCTCGGCAGACTTCATCAGAAAACATACCATCGCAAATGCTAAAGTAGTTCTCGTTATGCCCAACACCCCCATGATGCTGGGGCTTGGCGCTTCGGCTATGAGCCGCGACAACAGTGTTTCGGACGAGGAATTTGATTTTGCGCGTTCTGTTATCGGAAGCTGCGGCATCACCGAGGTAGTGCCCTCCGACAAGATGAAAGAGGTCATCGCAATAAACGGCAGCTCCCCTGCGTTCATCTATCTCTACGCAAAGGGCTTTGTCGACTACGCGGCAGAGGTCGGCATCGGCAAGGACGAGGCTCTTAAGCTGTTTGCGCAGACGCTTGTCGGCTCGGCTAAGATGCTGACAGACAGCGGCATGACCGTTGACGAGCTTATAAAGCAGGTATCCTCCCCGGGCGGCACGACTATTGCAGGTCTTGAAAAGCTGTACGAGGGCGATATTACAGGCGATGTAAAGCGCGCGTGCGAGGCTTGCACAAAGAGAGCTTACGAGCTTGGAGAATAATCAAAACGGCGGCGTGATTTCACGCCGCCCTGCTATATATGAGAGGTGCTTAAATGAAAGCAGACATCGTATCAAAAGGTATCGTTTTCAATCCAAAGCTGAAGCGCATTCTTCTTTTGCAGCGCTGCAGCACAGATGACACAGGCGCAGGAACATGGGAGAACGCAGGCGGCAACATCGAAGACGGCGAACACCCCGAAGCCGCAATGCTCCGAGAGATAAAGGAGGAAACAGGGCTTACCGACATAACCATAAAAAAAGTTGCGTATGTCGCTGTTTTACCGCATAAGCCTGTGTTAATCATAGTATACCTGTGCTTTACTGACAGCGAGGCTGTAACATTAAGCGACGAGCATCAGGCATATATATGGGCTGATAAGGCGGATTGTCTGCGCCTGCTGCCCGACGGCATTATAAGCGATTTTGAGAAAAACAATGTGTTTGATATGCTGAACTGATCGTTTTTACGAATAGAAAACCCGCCGCGGAGGTTCCTGCGGCGGGTTTTGCTTTAGTATAGTATCTGCATATCCTTGTCGGTATATTTATTAGAGGAGGTATTGCTATAATCAGACATTTTAGTTTAATTCCTTTCTTAGATTTATATAGTCTGCTTTAGTTATGTTGAAAGCGTTGTTTTCAAATATAATTTCTATTTTACGATTATATTGTTTTGGAAACCCTTCAACAATGTTATCAAATGCGTATCTTCTAGCATTATTATCAAAATAATCCAAGCATTCATCGTATATATCATTAGGCACAAAGTACAAATCTAGATATACTTTTAAATTCATATTGTAAGTTATGCCTATAGCAAAAATGTATTCAAGCGCAGACACAATTAAATCATATTCTTTCTCATAAGAGGTATCAAGCTGTTTAGATACATCAATACATATCGCATAATACAATCCAAGTTTGTTGTCATCGTATTTTTCACACACAGATGAGAAAAAGTAATCGAATGTAAAGTTGTCATTTTCAATTCTTTGACATGTAATATCATCATTTAGGATGCTGTAATTGCAACAATAAGTATAATGCTCTCCTATACTTGCACCAATTTGTTCATCGAATATATCAGCAAATCTTTTTGATATAATAGTTGACCCATAATCATCATAGCTTATACTTCCATCTCCATTTAACAAGATCTCAAAAAGCAGGCTTTCATCATCTTTGGGGTGGCAAAGCCCATAGAAAGAATCATCATAATAACCGCCAGCGGCATTATTCCATGTTCTCATGCAAACAAATTCTTCGCCGTATCTTTCCTTCAGGGCGTTCTCTATAAGTGATTTTTCGTTTTGCTCTGCAATAATACTGCATCCCGACAAAGCGGTCATGGCAAACAGGCAGGTAAGTATCAATAAAGCAATTCTTTTCAGCATAATTTTTCTCCTATGAAGTCGGTTTCTACGCATATTATACATTATATGTCAGACTCCGTCAAGGCTTTGCGGCAAAAAAGCCGCAGATACGCTCTGCGGCATTGTCTTATTTCTCATTTATCTTACTTCCACTCTTGAAAATAAGTCCTGCAAGCAGACCTGCGACTATCGCGGCGGTTATGCCTGCGGCGGCGGAGGTAAGCCCTCCCGTGAACGCGCCGAGAAGCCCGTCCTTGTCCACCGCCTCCCTAACACCCTTTGCAAGCAAGCTGCCGAAGCCTGTCAGCGGCACGGTCGCGCCGCCGCCTGCAAAGTCGATGAGCGGCTGGTAAACTCCCACCGCGCCGAGGACAACTCCCGTCACGACATAGGACACCAGTATTCTCGCAGGTGTAAGCTTTGTGACATCAATGAGTATCTGCCCCACAACGCAGAACAAGCCACCGATAACGAATGCCCTCACGTATTCCATAAACATTTCCATAGCCCTCTCCTTTCAGTACGAGGTAAGCTCCACAGCGTGCGCGATGCCGGGGATAGAGCCGCCCTGCTGCACCATTGTTGTTGACATCAGCGCGCCTGTCGCGCAGAAAAGCACTCGGTCAAGCTCGCCGCTTTCAATGCGCTTCAGAAAATGTCCGCACATCATCGAGGCGCTGCAGCCGCAGCCCGAGCCGCCTGCGTGTACGTCCTGAGTTGCGCGGTCAAACAGCATAAGTCCGCAGTCCTTGTGGTATTTATCAATGTCGATACCGTCGCGCTTGAAAAGGTCATGCAGAAGCTCGCTTCCGACAAGTCCGAGGTCGCCTGTGATGATAAGGTCGTAGTCCTGAGGGTGGCTCGCCATGTGCGTGAAGTGGCGCGAGAGCGTGTCATAAGCCGCGCCAGCCATAGCCGCGCCCATGTTGTTTACATCAGTAATGCCCATGTCCTCTATCTTACCGACAGTCGCCGCGCGGATAAACGGCGGCTTTCCCGTGTTGCTCACCAGCACCGCTCCCGAGGCGGTAGCTGTCCACTGTGCTGTGGGCGGTCTTACTCCGCCGTAGTTCAGCGGAAATCTGAATTGCCGCTCCGCCGAGCTGTAATGGGACGAGGTCACCGCTATTGCCTTTTCGGCATAGCCGGCGTTCACCATCGCGCCCGCGAGGAGCATACTCTCGGCAAAGGTGGAGCAGGCTCCGTAAACTCCGAGGAACGGCATATAATAGTCCTTTAAGCCATAAGACGAGCCTACGCACTGATTGAGCAGATCGCCTGCAAATATCAGGTCGATGTTTTCGGGTGAAAGCCCCGATTTCCTCAGCACATGACCAACCGACTTTTTCTGAAACAGCGCCTCCGCCTGCTCCCATGTGTCTGTGCCGCCCTTGTTGTCCTCGATGACCTCGTCAAACTCGCCGCCGTAAGGACCCTCGTTTTCAGCCTTTCCGACTACCGCGGCATAGCTCATTATAGAAGCGCTTTTGTATCTGAATGTTTTTCCTGAGCAATATCCCATAGCTCCCCCTTATTTCATAAAAAGTCCGACGATATAATAGATTATACCGTACAACACCGACGCTGAAACTCCGTACACGATAACAGGGCCTGCGATAACGAACATCTTGGCACCTAGCCCCAGCACATAGCCCTCGGATTTGAAGTCGATAGCAGGCGAAACCACAGCGTTTGCAAAGCCTGTTATCGGAACGAGCGTTCCGGCACCGCCGTGCTGTGCGATCCTGTCATATACTTCAAAGCCTGTCAGCAGTGCGCTTATAAATATCAGTGTCATTGAGGTCACCGCCGCCGCGTGCTCCTCGTTAAGCCCGAGGTAAGCATAAAGATTCAGCAGTCCCTCGCCGATAGTGCAGATAGTGCCGCCGATAAGGAACGCTTTCGGCAGGGTCTTATACATTTTGGAGTTGGGAGAGCGCTTTTTGGTAAGCTCGCCATACTCACGGTTTGATATATTCATAGCGTAACTCCTTTGAAATTCTTCGCTTTTATCATATTGTGCCGAATTTATGCGCAAATACTCATTTTAAAAAAATTTCCGATATTATCATGCTAAAGTATTGACAAATGGGTTTTTTTGATATAAAATAAAAGTATCAAAATAAACACCCACAGGGAGGATCTGTCATGTCGATCATAAATGTTATGGAAGCCTTTGTTGCCGAAAGAATAGAAGCAATGCTCGAAAACGAAAGCTGCTGCAAGTGTGACCGCTGCCTTGATGATATGAAGGCTATCGCACTCAATAAGCTCCCTGCCAAATATGTCAGCTCCCACAACGGAGAGCTTTTCTCAAAGCTTGACGCGTCTATCCGTCAGAACGCAGTTGATATCAACATTGCGGTGACTGCTGCTATCGACGCTGTTTCCAAGCGCCCCTCGCACGAATAAAAAAGCACGCCCTGCAAATAGCAGGGCGTTTTGTTGTATTCATCTTGCAGACAAGCGCACAAAAAGTCGAGATTAAAGCTAAAAAAAATGCTACAATAGTATCACAGCCAAGGAGAAAGGACGTGTACAGATGAACAGTTGGACACAGGGCATACAAAGCGCAGTACAGTATATTGAAGAGAACCTCACAAAGGAGCTTCAGATATCCGATATTGCGGCAAAAGCGTATATTTCGCCGTTCCATTTCCAGCGGATATTCAGCGTGCTGTGCGGCTTTACGGTGGGCGAATATATCAGAAACCGCAGGCTCGCTCTTGCAGGCGAGGAGCTTTCGGCAAACAACGTAAAGATCATCGACGTTGCAATGAAATACGGCTACGACTCACCCGACAGCTTCACCCGCGCTTTCACTAAATTTCATGGTATATCTCCTTCGGCTGCAAAGGAAAAGGGAGCAGAACTGAAAACCTTTGCTCCTGTGCAAATTATTCTGACATTGAAAGGCGGTACGATCATGGAGTACAAAATAGTAGAAAAAGCAGCATTCACGATCATGGGCAAAGCAAGAAGCTTCAACACCGAAACCTCTTACACAGAGATACCTGCATTTTGGCAGGAGCATTACTGTACAGGGGGCGGCGAGATCATCAAAGGCGTATTCGGCGCGTGCGTTGACAGCGACGGTAAAAACTTTGACTATTTTATAGCTGACCTGTATATACCGTGCGCTGAAATTCCCGATGGCTGTATGACTTATACATTCCCGGCAGGAACGTGGGCGGTATTCCCGTATCACGGAGAATGCCCCGAAGCGCTTCAGAGTGTAAACACCAAGATATGGAGCGAATGGGTGCCTAACTGCAAGGAATACGAGCTGTCGGGCAATTATAACATTGAATTTTACGAAAGCCCCGAAAACGGCGAAATATGGGTGCCTGTGAAAAAGCTGTAACAAAACAAAGACCTCCGATATCTCTTCGGAGGTCTTACCATTTTCTATCGAAGCTTGGCGCGTCAAGCATAGGATTTGAGGTACGCAGCGGCTTTTTCGACTTAACCGCAATATGATCTGCTATATTAAACTGCTTTTTCTGCGGAGCATTTTTATATTGCTCCAGATAGTGCTCTATCGAGCGCTGTAGCTGCTTTGTCCTGCCGAAGTCGTGAGATATCACAAGCTTTCCGCGAAACTCAAAATGGCGCTCCATAAGCTCCGGGTTGTCAAACTGAAGCTCGCCGTCCTCGTCGATGTGATATCCGAGGCAGTCGGACGGCTGGAAATATTGCTGCGCCACGCCGCAGATAGTAAGCTCAAACGGCGAACGTTTAGGGTCGCGCAGTACCTCTGTCAGCGAGGAAAACGGAATGTAATAAAGGTGGCGGTATACCGTCCTTTCTCCGTAAAGGTGCGACTGACCTGCATAGCGGCTGTATATCATACCCTTCGGCAGTATGTCGAAATAGGTGTATCGCGCATGAAGACGGCACTTTCTGTCCGCGATATAACTCCCCGCAAAGCAGAATATCATTCCCGCCGCAACGCAGCCGACTGCTATCCATATCATAAGCTGTGCGAAGCCTTTATCGCCGTCGGGACGCATATTGAAGATGATATTCGCCGCGCAGAAAACACATACCGCAATAAGCGGAGCAAGCAGTGCAGAAAGCACTGTTTTCAGGCGTTTTTTATATATCGTGGTATCGCAATGAAAAAAATCGCGCATTCGCTGCACTCCTTTCACAAGATAAATTCATCAAAGACTTTGACTGTCACCTGTGCTGTTCTTTAAGTCCTTTTTCGCTATCCAACTCAAAAACGAGCAGTCCGCATCGCCCATTTCTATCACACTGTCTTTATACATCATAAAGCCCAGTCCATGCTCTCTGTCCCATGAACACGAAAACTCATATCCGATATAAGGCATACCGTCCTTGTGTACAGACAGGATATGTATCGCCGTCGGGGTTATCAGCTCCGCAAACTCCTCGCGCTTTGTGATATCGGGCATACAATCCGTCTTTTCCTCATCGCTGTAGTCGTAAGTTTCCTGAAGCTTTGGATATTCGTCATACAATCTATCCAGTATGTTTTCTAAAATAACCTGCTGCTTATCAACAATGTACCGTAAGCCATTTTTGTGATTTGGAGACATTCTGTATTTAGGCTCGTCGCCGCCGATATCATAAGATATTTCTGCTTCTCCGAAAAGCTTTTCCCATATCGGCAGCTTAACACTTCCCGAATAATAGTCCTTTTCTTTTGGCAAGGCTGCTTCTACAGGCTCTATGCCCATGCGCTTATAAAAATAATCCGCGCAGCTCTTTGTCAGCTCATAAAGGCGCGTACCGACGAAAGACTTCACCCGCTCGTGGATATAGTCGGGAGCTTCTTCATAACATAAAAGCAGATATCGGAAAGCTTCGTCCTCCGCGCCGCATTTGAAAAAGCATTCGCCACGATAATAATTTCGGATATATGCGGGGTTTTTTGAGCTGCTTTCGTGTTTGTCGCCTATTTCAAGCCAGCGCCTCACATTTTCGACATCGTGTATTGCGGCATACTCATTTACCATTCTGCCGCATATAATATAGGCGTTATGTATCTCATACTTGCCGTCGTCAGCCTGTGCCCATTTTTCTTCGACAAACGCTCTCAGCTCCTCGTCTGTAGCCTTGATTTTTTTGTACAAGGCTTTATCAAGATAAGTCCATATCTCTTTAATTATAGCTTGTGCGTTGCTCATGCTTCTTCCCCCATTATTTTCCGTATCGGCTTGTATAATACAAATAAATTATAACAGATGACAGCCCAAAAATCAACCGCTTGTTTTTTTCGTAAAAGGACTTGATTTTTTTTGCGTTATAGAGTATAATAATAAGGTAAATGCTCTCGCTTATGGGGGCAGGCCCTGTGCAACGGTGTGCCGTGAACCATGTCAGGCGGGGAACCGAGCAGCATTAAGCGGATTTCACTGTGTGCCGCAGCAAGCCTGTTCTCATAATCGAGAGCATTTATTTTTTGTATGCTTATTTCATTTCGGGAGGTGTTGATATGTATCTTGCGCTGTACAGAAAGTATCGTCCGTCAACATTCGAGGACGTGATCTCACAGCCCCATATCACCACCACGCTGAAAAATCAGATAATGGGCGGAAAGCATGGTCACGCTTACCTTTTTACAGGCTCGCGCGGCACAGGTAAGACCACCTGCGCAAAGATACTCTCAATGGCGGTAAACTGCCTTTCCCCAAAGGACGGAAGCCCCTGCTTGGAGTGTGACGCCTGCCGCGAGATAATGAGCGGTGCGGCTGTTGACATCACAGAGATGGACGCTGCCTCCAACAACGGTGTAAATGACGTAAGAGTGCTTCGCGACGAGGTCGCGTACACCCCTGTAAGCTGCAAGTACCGCGTGTATATCATCGACGAGGTACACATGATGTCCACCGCGGCATTCAATGCACTGCTGAAAACGCTTGAGGAACCGCCCGCGCACGTTATCTTCATTCTCGCAACGACGGAGCTGCATAAAGTTCCGGCAACGATAGTTTCGCGCTGCCAGAGGTTTGAGTTCCGCAGGATAGATATTTCGGACAGTGCAGACCGCCTTATGCAGGTGGCGCAGACCGAGGGCATCTCGCTTCAGCGCGACGCGGCTGAGCTTATCTCGCGCCTTTCCGACGGCGGTATGCGTGACGCGCTCTCGATACTTGACCGCTGCATAACCGCAGGTACTGAAATAACCTGCGACGTTGTAAGAAGCTGTGCAGGCGTTGCGGACAACAAGCATCTTTTCGCGTTTGCCGAAATGATCGCAAATAAAGATATCTCAGGCTGCCTTAATCTCTTGCAGCAGCTATACAACGGCTCGAAAGACCTTGCAAGGCTCATTGACGAGCTGAGCGGTCATTACCGTGACCTCATGCTGTATAAAACAGTTCCCGAGGATAAGGGACTTATCACAGCGCTCCCCGACGAATATCCCGAGCTTGCGCGTCTGTGCGATATGTACAGCCTTGACGATATTCTGCGCTGCTTGGAGCTTTTGCAGAAATGCGCTGACAGCATTGGAAAGACGCGTCACCGCAAGACAGCCGCAGAAATGACGCTTATCAGAATGTGCCTCGGAAGCGCCGTTTCGGAGGAAGCGCCTCGTCGCGTTATTGCAGAGCCGACCAAGAAGCCTGTAAGCCAGCCGATGGGACAGGAATTTGCCCCGATACCCGATGAAAAGCTGTCGCCCCAGGTCGCAGCTATTATAAACAGAACAAAGGCACTCAGCGAGGAGATGTCAAAGCCTAAGCAGCCCGAACAGCCTGTCGAAGCGCCTGCTGCCGCAGAAAGCTCCCCTGCCCCCGTTGCAGACGAGCCGCCTATGCCTGAGTTCAACAGCGCCCCCGCAGCACAGGAGGAATTCTCCGCACCGCTGCCCGAAGCGCCGCCCGAGGAGTTCGCTCCGCCGAGAGAATTTGAGCCGCTGCCAATCGAAGATGAAAAGCCAAAGGCTCCTGCAATTCCCGAGCTTCCGACAGAGCAGGTACAGCCCATCATTGAGGAAAAGCCCGAGCAGCTCATTCCCACAGCGCCAAAGCTCCCCGATATCACTCCTGAGTTCTGGCAGTCTTGTGTCGAGCTTATCCCGGGAATGGTAGGCTTTATGCTGGACGACTCCACCGCTAATGTCAACGCGGACGGAATGCTTGAAATACATTCAGGAAATCTCCTGCTGCTCAATCAGGTGAAAGAGCACGGCTACGGCGAGCTTGAAAAGGAGCTCAGCAAGGTCATCGGCAAAAACGTCCGCGCAATAGTAGTGGGCGAGATAAAGGAAGAAACGGAAGAGGAGAAAAATCCCGCCGTTAAGGAGCTGCTGGAAAAAGCAAGGCAGCTCGGTATAGATGTCGAAATCAAAAAGTGAAAGGAATTATCGAAATGAAAGCAAGATTACCCAAGGAATATCAGAATGCCGGCGCAGGCAACATGAACGCAATGGTTAGAAAAGCACAGAAGATGCAGGAGGATATGGAAAGAGTTCAGGACGAGCTGGCTGTAAAGGAGTTTACAAAGCAGGTTGGCGGCGGTGCGCTTGAGCTTGTTATGACAGGCGACAAGCAGCTTAAGTCCGTTACCCTCAAGCCCGAGGTAGTTGATCCCGATGATATCGAGATGCTGCAGGACCTCATCATCAGCGGCGTAAACGAGATACTCAAGGAAGTTGACGAGTACGGCGCCGCAGAGATGGAAAAGGTAACAGGCGGCGTTTCCTTCCCCGGCTTTATGTAATGCCAATACAAAGCGGTCTTTGTAAAAAGACCGCTTCTTAATATGGATAACAATTCTATCTTTAAGCTTTATCCAGTACGGATCGCGCCGTTCTTCGCGCTCGGCATAATATTCGCGGCAGGCGGTGGTGCGGCTGCAATCTTTTTGATAGTTCTGTCTGCCCTGTTGTGTATAGCTCTCGCTTTTTCCTGTCGTAAGCTTCTCGCAAGCGCGATAGCTTTGTGCCTTGGAATGGCGTCCATCTGCTGTTACGATCATTTCGTGCGCGAGCCTGTGCTTGCAGCGGCAGATACTACGCAGACGCTTACCTGCACCGTAACTGATATCCGTGAATTTGAAGGATATTCATTATATTGCTGTAATACCACGATAAACGGCGCATCTACTGTGATAAGCTTTTTTGACAGCTCCGAATTTGCTATAGGCGATGTGATCACTGCGGATATTGAGCTTGAAAAGCTTACAAAGACTTATGAGGCTGAACGCCGGTATCTTTCAGGTACAGTAAAGGAGATACATTCCATCGTCCGTCCCAAATTCACCCTTGAACGCGCGCTTTATGACTATCGCACAAGTCTTTGCGAGAGTATCGCAGCGAACGTTTCAGGTGATGGCAGGGAGCTTGTAAAGGGGCTTATTTTCGGCGATACAAGCGGCTTTTCACCCGAGCTGCGGCAAAGCGCCAAGATAAGCGGTGTTATGCACTTCACTGCGGTATCAGGTATGCATTTCGTGATAATCATGACAGTGCTGCTGGAGCTTTCAGGCACTAAGCGTCCTAAGCTCCGCGCACTGACCGCAATAGCCTACATACCGCTTGCTGTGATGTTCTTCGGCACAGAGCCGACGGTGCTTCGCGCAGGAATAATGCTTATCCTGCACTACTGCGGAGGCTTGTTCAACCGAAAGGCAGAAAGCCTTAATTCGCTTTGTGTAGCGATACTCGTGATGACAGTATTTACTCCTTATGTCATGCTGAGCGCAGGCTTTCAGATGTCGGTCATGGGCGTATTCGGAGTATCCGTTGTAGGAAGCCGCTGCAACCGTCTGATAAGTCTGTATACAAGAAGGCTGCCCGTATTTGTCAGAAAGATCATTGAATCCGTCGTTACATCTTCCTGTGCTGTAATTTGTATCGCACCTGTAAGTATCTATTATTTCGGCGGAATATCGCTTATGGGAGTTTTTGCTACGGTATTGCTCACCCCGATATTCACGCTGATACTTACATTTGCGGTGTTCTTTGCCGCAACAGGCATAGATGCAGCGCTTATTCCCGTAAGCCTGCTGATAAACGCAGCGTATCAGCTAATAATGACGCTGGGAAGCGACCCGATATTCTGGCTTGCTATGGAGAATAAATTTTCTCCGCTCCTCGCAGGCGTCTGCGTTGTCGGGCTATGTGCAGGGGTGATGTTTCCGAAAAAGCTGCTGAACAAGGGTATGCTTACAGCAGTAGCCGCAATTGCAATATCGCTTGTATTGTGTATCACTTCAACCCTCGCAAGAAACAAGGTGGATTTTGTTTCCGACGGTGCCAGCGGTGCTGCTGTTATCTGCAAAAGAAACACTGCCACTATACTTATCTGCGGAAGCGGCGCAGACCTTTCCGACGATCTGTCGGACTGCCTCATGCGCAACGGAATAACGCATATAGAGCTTATTGCCGCATCAGACCTTCAGCCTGCGGGAGCACAGCTTATATCTGCGCTTCACAGACTGTATACGATAGAAAGCATATCAACCACCGAACACGCCGCGGAATATATCCTGCAAAGCTGCCCCGAAAGCAATGTCACCACGCAGCTTGTGAAAGAGATAAGCGTCAACGGTATCACTTTTGCCTGTGCAAAAGCAGGCGATACAGAATGTACCGCAGATGTCGTGCTGTACAGCGGCTACAAGATGTCAGAGCCGAAATACGGCGCTAAGCTGCCGCTTTATGTGTCCTCGCGACAGAATATACTCCCCGAAAACGGGATAAATATTTACGATACTGAATTTGAAATTAGTTTGGAGAATTGAAATGGCTGAATTTATTTCCGCTCCCCTCGCTCTTGCGGCGGAGCAGTTTGCAAAGCTCCCGGGAGTGGGTATCAAGACCGCGCAGAGGCTTGCGTATTATATGCTCAATCTCCCTGCCGAGGAGGTGGACGAGTTTGCTTGTGCGCTTGTAAAGGCGCGCCGCGGTGTGCAGCTTTGCAAGTGCTGTCAGAACTTCACCGACCGCGATCTGTGTGAGCTTTGCAGCGACGATGACCGCGATAAGGACGTGATCTGCGTTGTTGAGTCGCCAAAGGACGTTTCGGCTTTTGAGCGCTCGGGCGGCTACGACGGCTCGTATCATGTGCTGCATGGTCTGCTGTCACCGATGGACGGAATTACTGCGGAAAACCTCAAGATAAAAGAGCTTATGTCCCGCCTTGCAACCGCCAAAGAGGTAATAATGGCGACAAATCCCACCGTTGAGGGCGAGGCTACCGCTGTTTATATCGGCAGGCTCATAAAGCCCATGGGCATTAAAGTGTCAAGGCTCGCTTATGGTCTGCCCGCAGGCTCGGCGCTGGAATTTGCAGATGATGTAACTCTGCAAAAGGCGCTTGAAAACCGCAACGAGATATGACGAACAAGCGTAAGTTTTCGGTGCGCGCAATGGTGTTCACCGCGATAATGGCGGCTGTAATATGCGTTTTTGCCCCTTTCAGTATACCGCTTGGCGCCGTGCCGCTGTCCCTCGCGACATTTGCGGTATACCTCGCCGCCTCACTGCTGGGAAAAGCCAAGTCCTGCGCCGCGGTTGCGGTCTATATTCTGATAGGTCTTGTCGGAGTTCCTGTTTTTTCGGGCTTCATGGGCGGCTTTGCCGTGCTGTCGGGAGTTACGGGCGGCTATATAATCGGCTATCTCCCCTGTGCATTTCTGACAGCGCTGTTTACGGAGAGCTTCGGCGGAAGGCTGTGGGCTATGGCAACAGGAATGGCGCTCGGCACTATCACTCTGTATGCCGTAGGCACAGCATGGTTTATGGTATTCACAGGCTCAGAGCTTATAGCGGCACTTTCTGCCTGTGTGCTTCCGTTCCTTATCGGAGATATCATTAAGATCGCAGCAGCCTGTGCATTAGCCTTGCCGCTTCGGAAAAAGCTGCTTCCGATGATAGCAAGCGATAACTAAACGTTATATTTTTGCAGTTTTATACAAAACATGATCCCCACAAAGTCTGTGGGGATCGTTTTTATGGGAAAGGGAATCAGGAAAGCTCGTAAACTGTGCCGTTGATGGAGATGGCTTCGATCTCGGTGAGATCAACCGCAAGTGTGTTGAAATAAGTGTCATCTGTGTAATAATGCATTACGAAATTCATTGAATCGTCAGTATCTCCTGCGTAAGAGGAAATCACGGCGGTTACCTCAGTTCCGTCCTTCTTGATAAGCTTAACGTCATTAGCGCCCATTTCGATAACACCGGGATCGCAGTCAACATTGCACTTGATGATACCGACCATGCTTGTAAGCGCTATTCCCGATACATCACAATCGGCAGTGCTGCCGTCTACAAGACAGATATCACAGTTTTCCTCCAGTGCGCTCGCATTGAGGGTCTTTACGCTCTCCTCGGAGGGGTGGTAATTGAACTCAAGGCTCCACGCAAGCTGCTTGGCTTCATCACCGTCATTAAAGGAAGAGTCTGCGTTCAAAACTATTCGCTTATCCTTTACACTCAGGTCGTTATTGATAAAATCGGTGTAATCCGCTCTCATTTCAATGTCGATCTGAATAGTGCCTTGCTCTGTTACTACTGCATCAGTACCGCCGCTCATAAAGCCGTTGTCGCGTAAAATGCTCATTCCCAGCTCAGTACCGACAGCGATATGGGAAGCGTTCATTGCAGTGCCGTCAGTGCGGGAGATCTCAACACTTGCAAGTATGCTGTTTCCCGAGCCTGTAACGCCCTTCAGCTCCACCGCATAATCTTTGTCGGAGGTAGTGGTGATCACATTTTCCGCGTTGCCGATAAGGCTCTCACCGAATGCCTCGTCCTCAACGCTCACACGACCGAATATCTCATTGAAGTTGAAAAGCCCTGTCGCCGCGCCTGCGGAAACTCCTCCCACCATCAGCACAGCCGCTGTCGCCGCGATAACAGCAGGCTTTCTGAATGCCATGCACTTGGGCTTTTCGGCTGTATCTGCATTGATAACGCGGTTAGCCATGTCCTCGGCAGATGTTCTCATAGTCAACTCATTGTAATATTTATTAAGTTTATTCATATCTGTATACCTCTCATTCTTCAAGAAAAGCCTTCAGCTTCTCCCGACCTCTTTTTAGCCTTGCCTTCACATTTGACTCGGTAAGCTTCAACATAGAAGCTATCTCGCGAGTACCGTAGCCCTCGAAATAATGCAGATAGATCACTATCCCGTATTTCTCGGGAAGCTCCCGCAGCGCCGCATGAAGCTCTCTGTCCTCTGCTTCGGGCATCGGGATATTCTCGTCAAGCTCCGTCCGTCTGCTCTGAGCAGGCGACTTTATGTGGTTTTTCGCGAGGTTTGCCGCAACGCGGATAAGCCACGCCTTGGTATGCTCCTCGCTGTCAAATTCTTTGTCCGAGCGGTACAGCTTCAGAAAGGTCTCCTGCACGATATCCTCACTGTCTGCGTGAGCCTTCACAAAATTGTATGCGACCCTGTATACCGTATCGCCGTATTTTCTTATGTATAGGGTAAGCTGTTCGTTTTCCATTGTAAACTCCTTAAAAGCGCTTTCACCGATAATACAATCCTGCAAGCCCAATGGTTACATTTTACTTAAAATCACGCAAAAACGGCTGCTCCGTTCGGAACAGCCGTATACTATTTGTAATATAACTTATATTTTATACAAATTATAATTTGATTGCCGCCAGCCTGTCCTCTGAAACGTATGCACTCAGTCCTGAGGTCAGCAGCTTTTTGGCTACCTCTGTCACATGATCCAGATTTCCATGACAGCCGTTGTCGAACCACTCCGAATATAATGCCAGAACTCCCGACACGGTAAACTGCGATACCGCGTCCAGCGTTTCGCGGTCAGTTATGGCTTCGCTGCTTCTGAGCGCGACCTCGAACGTGCGGCGCAGCATAGCCTTTATCCTGCCCTTGCTGAAAAGATCGGGATTGAGCTTCGTCATCTTCGCGAAATACTCCCTGCGGCGCACAAGCAGCTCGCTTATATCCGACACAAGTCCCCCCACGTCAAGGCAGCTTTTGTTAGCATTCCTCAAAGCTTCGGCAAACTCTGATAGTATCTCGTTCTCTATCTCGGTGACCACCTCGGCAACAGTGCTGTAATGGCGGTAAAAGGTCTTTCGGTTTATAAGCGCCTTCTCCGACAGCTCGGTTATAGTGATAGCGGAAACTTCCTTTGCCGCCATAAGCTCTATGAGAGCATTTTTTATAAGCCTTCTGGTCTTTATAACACGAAGATCGCCGCTGTCTGCCATAATATCACCGCCTTTATTTAGTATACCATGACCGCAAACACGAAGTGTTTGCGAGCTGCGGCAGCAGCTAAGCCGCGAAGCGGCTGGGTCAGCCGTTCAATGAAAACAACGCAATTGCGACAGCAATTGATTTAAGTTGTTTTCATTATACCATGGAAGCAACCGCGTCAGCGGTTGGCAGCGGCGCAAGCCGCCGTTGGCGACAGCCAACCTTTCAGCCGTTCAATGAAAACAATGCAATTGCGACAGCAATTGATTTAAGTTGTTTTCATTATACCATGAAAGCAACCGCGTCAGCGGTTGGCAGCGGCGCAAGCCGCCGTTGGCGACAGCCAACCTTTCAGCCGTTCAATGAAAACAACGCAATTGCGGCAGCAATTGATTTAAGTTGTTTTCATTATATCACGAAAAGGCGGTAATTGTCAATTACCTTCCAACAGAAACCGCAATAACGCTGATGTCGTCCTCCCTGCCGTTTTCTGCGGCTCGGGCGGTACGCGCTATCTTCTCGGAAAGCTCCTGTGCGCCGCATTTCGCACAAAGCTCATGTGACAGCCACCGCTCGTCAAGCACAGCACCGTCGGTGGTCA